>CAZJEW010000053.1:0-2838 GCA_964545285.1 uncultured Clostridium sp. | reverse complement strand
TCAATCACTCTACTTCCTTCATCTAAACTATAAACACCAGGGTTAAGAACATTACCTTTAATATCAATAAAAATTTTATTAACTATCTGAGTTTTACTAATAGTATTGTTTGTTTCCAATGATAAAGAACTAATATTATTAATTTCTTTTGTGTTTGAAGTCTTATAAATTATATAAAAAGAAACAAGAGAAAAAAGTAACACTATAATTATTATTATAATCATATTTATTCTGTTTCTATATGTGTTATATAATTCTTTAATTCCATTGTAATTTAGTTTCATAATTCTTCCTTTCTAATATATTATTGTATGTAAAAAAGAAAAACACTTCAAAAAAAAGAAACTTTTCAGTTTCTATAATTCCTCAATAGGATTTTGTTTAAATCTTAATACCACATATCCTAATGTAAATGCTATAAGAGCTACTAAGAAAATCGTTCCAATATCCTCTACTCCAGTCTTAGGATTAAATGAAAGGGTTGTTGAACCAGTTCCATTTGTTGTAGAAATGCTTCCTCCAGTTCCTAATATTTGATCCAAATCAGATTCAGATAAGAATATTTTTCCTCTATTACCACTATTACTAAATACATACGTAGTATTAGTTGATGTTAAATTAACTGTTATATCAACATTCTTTGCTGTTTTTTGTACTAAAATATAAAATTCTTCTCCGTCTGCAGCTAAAGATGTTATAGTATTACCACTAGCATCAGTTATAGTTACACCCGTTACATCTTGTGATAAAGCAAGATTAATAGTACCAACATATAAAGCATCAGTTGTAACTTTATAAGGGCCATACATATAAGCATTAGTTAAAGTTTTATATAATTCAGTTTCAGGTTTTGTAACATGTAATGTTGTTTGTACAGTATCTGTTGAATATGAAGAAGTAACACCATGGTCAGCTATTAAGTACTTATATAATATATTTAATTGGGAACTTCCAATAAGTGAATCACCTAAATAATATTTATTACTAGCAATTACTTCATAATACTCGCCTATTACTTTCCATATAGCATATTGAGTAGTAGCATAAACATAGTTCTCAACTTGTGCTGTTAATGAATCATGATTATCATCGTCATTAGCTATTCCAGATAAAGATGATACTTCTGAATATAATGTTGCTTCATTAACACCTGCCTTTTTAAGTACTTGACTTAAAGAAAGAATTGGATATGAATGTTCAACTATCCATAATGCCTTATTATATTGTAATGTAGATGGCATAGCAGTTGGTGAATACTTATTATACGCAAAATCATCTCTTGCGAATGAAACAACTAACTTATTATTAGTTATGTGTGAACTAGCAGAATCACCATATATAGCCGTAGCTAAATCACTAGCAGTATAAGTAATTAAACCATTTGTACCCAAAGAGCTATCTTTCAAAAACAATGTGAAAGATGAAATAGAAGCATCAACGCTAGTAGTTCCTGTATCAAATGCAGCTAAGGTTGCAGCATCAGGTTGATCAATACTATTTGTATTATCAGCATTTTTATAAAGAATACTCTTATACCCAGTTAAATCATCAAATATGTGACAGGTTGAACTTGCTTGACATAATTTAAATACTTGATATACAGCAGAAATACTAAAAAGCTCATTCTTTTTAGTTGTATCACCATCTTTATTATTTAAATATAATATGTTATATTCAGGATATTTCTTATTACCATCAAAACAATATGCAGTAAAAGATGTTTCAGTTGCAGTACATCCAGGATTAGAAGTTGGACAAGTTGGTGTATAAGTAGTATAAATCTTTTTAAATTCTATTTGTCCAGGAATAGTTATACCTGTAGAAGAACTATTAAAAACAATACTACTAAAATTAAATACTTCATTAACTTGTTGAGTAGATTCATCATCAACCTCTACTAAAAAGTCAAAAGTGTCCTCATTATTAATATTATCAGGATATGCATTCGCTTCAATTGCATAACTAATAGTCATTAAGAATAAAAAACAAAATAATGTAAATGATAAATATTTTGTATTTTTCATAAATAAATCCTCCATATCATATATATTAATTTTATCATTATTTTTAATTAACTTCAATACCTTTTTAATTAATTGTAAATAAAAGAAACTAATTATTCTTTAGTTTCTTCCTTTTTGAAATCTTTATGTTTGTCATCTTTTTGTTCGATTTTTGGCAATAATTCTTTTCTTGATAGATTTAATTTTCCTTTTCTATCATATCCAGTTGCTTTAACAACTATTTCGTCTCCAACTTTTAATACATCACTCGGATGATTTACTCTCTTATTATCTATTTGAGATACATGTACTAGTCCTTCACATCCTGGCCATAATTCTACAAAAGCACCAAAATCTTCAATTTTAACTACCTTTACTGTATAAATATCACCTATAATTGGTTCTTTAACAATATTTTCTATCATTCCTACAGCTTTATCTATAACATCATAACTCATATGATAAAGCACTACATTACCATCATCATCAATTTCTATTTTTACTGCATCTTTATTATTAACTGATGTTACATTACTTGATTCAAGAATGATTTTAGTAATCATATCTCCACCTTTTCCAATAACATCTTTAATCTTATCTACAGCTATCTTCATTGTTCTCATCTTAGGAGCAAATTCACTTAATTCTTTTCTAGGTTCAGGAATTGTTGCTTCCATTACATCTAATACCTGGAATCTTGCTTTTTGTGCTTGTGCAAGAGCTTCTTTTAATACATCTTTTGTAACACCTTTAATTTTAATATCCATTTGTAAAGCAGTAATACCTTTACGAGTACCTGCTACTTTAAAGTCCATATCTCCCATATGATCTTCTA
>CAZJEW010000052.1:0-3465 GCA_964545285.1 uncultured Clostridium sp. | reverse complement strand
AGAAACACCTTTAAAGAATCATACTATAGCAGTAGAAATTCTTATGAAAGAATTACTTGATATGAAAATATTGAATTCATATGAAGATTTAGATGGTGTAGGTCATAGAGTATTACATGGTGGGGATACATATTTTGATAGTATTTTAATTACTAAAGAAGTAGAAGATAAAATAGAAGAGTTATTTCCTTTAGGACCTCTTCATAATCCAGCGAATTTAGCAGGAATTAAGAGTTTTAAAAAGATATTACCTAAAACTCCTCAAGTAGCAGTGTTTGATACTGCATTTCATCAAACAATGGATGAAGAAGAGTATTTATATGGTGTACCATTAGAATGGTATGAAAAGTTTTCAGTTAGAAAATATGGATTTCATGGAACAAGTCATAAATACATAGCAGAGAAAATGAAAGAAATAATTGGAGAAGATAAGAAAATAATTAGTTGCCATTTAGGAAATGGTGCTAGTTTATGTGCTATAAGAGATGGAAAATGTATAGATACATCTATGGGATTTACTCCTTTAGCAGGTTTTATAATGGGTACAAGAAGTGGTGATATTGATCCAAGTATTATTCCATATGTTATGAATAAAACTGGTATGAGTGCAGAAGAAGTTGTTGAAACGTTAAATAAGAAAAGTGGAATGTTAGCATTAAGTGGAATATCAAGCGATATGAGAGATATAGAAGAAACATACGAAGCAGATGATCCAAGATCAATGTTAGCTATGAGAATGTATATTAAAAGAATATCAGATTATTTATCCATGTATAATACAGAATTAGAAGGTGCAGATTATATAGTATTTACAGCAGGTGTTGGTGAAAATAGTAGTATTGTACGTGATTTATTAATTAAAAAGTTTAATTATTTAGGCGTAAAATTAGATGAAGAGAAAAATAATACAAGAGGAATAAACGGAATAATAAGTACAGAAGATTCAACAATTAAAGTAGTTGTATTATCAACAAATGAAGAATTAATGATTGCAAAAGACACATATGATATAATTAATATCAAATAGAAAGAAGAATTTATGAATATATATAAAGCAATATATAATGAAATTAAAAAGTATAAAAAGATATATATAGTTAGACATATAGGGCCAGATCCAGATGCATTTGGAAGTCAAATGTCACTTAAAGATACTATATTAGAAACATTTCCTGATAAAGAAGTTTATGCAATAGGAACAACAGTAGCAAAATTCAAATATTTTGGAAAAGTAGATAGAGTATCTTCTTTTGATTATGAAAATTCATTATTAATTGCATTAGATGTTCCTGATAATAGAAGAGTAGATGTTGAAAATTTTGAATTATTTAAGAATAAACTTAAAATAGATCATCATCCATTAGTAGATAAATTTAGTGATATTGAATTAATAGATGAATATGCATCATCAACATGTGAATTAATATTAGATTTGATTAATAATACTAAATTAAAAATGACTAAAGAAATAGCAGAAAAAATCTTTATTGGAATAGTAAGTGACTCTAATAGATTTTTAGTTTCAACTACTAGTAAAACATTTTCATCAGTAAGTGAATTAATAAGAAAAAACAAATTAGATTTAGAAAAACTATATAGACTTAATTATACTAAACCATTAAGTGAAACTAGATTAATGGGGTATATTGCATCAACATTAAAAGTAGATAAAAATGGATTTGCATATATAGAATTGGATGAAGATGTTATTAAGTCTTTAGGAGCAGATATATCAGCTGCATCTAATATGATAAATGATTTTAATAATATTAAAGAAATTGTATTATGGATATTTATATCAAAAGATTCTAATAATATGTATAGAGTTAACATAAGAAGTAGAGGACCAGTAATAAACGAAATAGCTGCTAAATATAATGGTGGTGGACATAAATTAGCCAGTGGTGTTAGAACAACTAAAAAAGAAGATATAGATTCATTAATTAAAGAATACGCAGAATTATGTAGACAATATAAGGAGAGTGAAAATAATGGAAATAATTAATGTAAATGATCCTGTTATTGCAGTTAGAATTTCACAGTATCCAGAAGATAAAAAAAATGAGTTTTTAATTGTGGGAAGAAGTAATGTAGGAAAAAGTAGCTTTATAAATACAATTATTAATAGAAAGAATTTAGCAAGAACAAGCTCAAAACCTGGTAAAACTCAAACAGTTAATTTTTATTTAGTTAATAATGAATTTTATATTGTAGATGTTCCTGGATATGGATATGCTCAGGTAAGTAAAGATAAACAACAAAAATTTGGATTAATGATTGAAGAGTATTTAAAAACAAGACACAATTTGAAACATATATTTTTACTTATAGATTATAGACATAAACCTACTGAAGATGATGTACTTATGTATAACTTCTTAAAGTATTATAATTTACCTTGTACTATTGTTTCTACAAAGTATGATAAAGTAAATAAATCATTAAGAGAAAAACAAAATGATTTAATTAAAAAAACAATTAATCCAGCTTTAGGAGATGAAATAGTTAATTTCTCTAGTGTTACTAAAATAGGAAAAGATAGAATTTATGAAATAATAGAAAGTTATTTTCAAAAATAGTTGAATTATTAAATAAAATTAGTTATAATTGTTTTAGAATAGAGGTAGAGATATGAAAAATAAAAAAGGGTTTACATTACCCGAATTACTTGTAGTTATTGTAATTATTGCTGTAATAGCAGCCATAGCAATTCCAAGTGTAATAGTAGTTAATTCAAATATTAATAAAAGACTTTATAATAACAAGGTTAACTTAATAGTTTCAGCCGCTGAATTATATGCTACTGATAACCCTGATATTTTTAATGGAAAATCTCAAGTTGTAGTTTATGTGGCCGAACTTATTAATGAAAATTATTTAGAGATTGAAAGTAGTGATAGTTCTGTTAATTATTGTTTATCAATAAATGTTGATGGTAGAGGAGAAATTACAACTCCCGGCTGTATATTAAATCCTACAGATAAAACATCAATGAACTCTGAGTATGTATTATTAACAAAACAATCAATTGGGGTAACAGCAGAATTTGGAGCAGAAGGTATAAGCTCAACAGAAGATACACTTGTTAAAGAAATTTGTAGAAGATTTGAAGATGGTACTTTTACTGGAAAATATAATGAAGGAACTGGAACATGTAAATGTCAAATTAATTCTGAAGGTGCAATAGCACTAGTAGATGAATCAAATAATAAAGTAGCAGCTTGCTTAATATATGGTGATGAAAATCAAAACTGGTTAAGATATGACGATAATGATGGTAAACAAGTAATGTGGAGAGTTATGGGACTTTATGATATTTATAGTCCATCTACTAACCTTGGATCAGCCGGTAAATTAGCCGCAAAGATGATAACAAATGAAAGTGTAGATATTGTAGAATAACTACATTTTTTTTATTTATATAAATTATTTCTATGTTGTTTTTTTATACACTATTTAGTATAA
>CAZJEW010000051.1:0-3968 GCA_964545285.1 uncultured Clostridium sp. | reverse complement strand
ATGAAATAATTTTTTTGCATTTATGTCTTTATTATAATAAATCAATATAAAAAGTGGTAATAACCACTATTTATTTAATCTATTAAATTTTTTAATTTCATCTTCATCATCTAAATCAGTATCAGATAAATCTTCTAATATACTTTTTTGTTTTCTTGATAAACTTGTAGGAATAATTAATTTAAGTACACAATAGAAATCACCTTTTTTCCATGAATCTTCATTGTTTATACCTTTTGATTTTATTCTAAGTATATCTCCAGGTTGACTTCCTTCTTTGATTTTTAATTCTACTTCTCCATCTAATGTTTTAATAGTTTTTTTACATCCTAAACACAAATCAGTTATTGTAACAGGCAAATCAATATAAACATCATTTCCATCTCTTTTATAAAGAGGATGAGGTAATACATGTATTTCGATATATAAATCTCCATTTGGACCACCATTTATACCAGCTTGTCCTTTTCCAGACAGTCTTAATTGTTCGCCTGTACTTATTCCTGATGGTATATCAATAGTTATTTCTTTATGTTTTTTTATTCTACCTGTTCCTCTACAAGTATTACATCTTGATTTAAATATATGTCCTGAACCATTACATTCTGGACAAGGAGATTTTGTTTGCATTACTCCAAGGATTGAATTAACTTGTTTTATTACATATCCACTTCCGTTACATTCAGAACATGTTGTAGCGCCATGTCCACCTAGTCCATCACAATCATCACATTTTTCATCTATATCAAGTTCGATTTCTTTTTTACAACCATAAGCAGCTTCTAAGAAATCTAATTTCATTCCATATAAAGTATCCGAACCTTTTTGTGCTCTTGATGAACTTCTTCTAGAAGATCCAAAATTACCAAATCCTCCAAAACCACCTGAAAACAAATCATCAAAAATGTCTCCAAAATCAAAGTTTCCAAAAGGATTACCTCCTTGTGCTCCTCCACCAGCATATTGATTTTCAAATGCAGCATGGCCATATTTATCATACTTTGCACGATTGTCTTTATCTGATAAACAAGCATAAGCCTCTTGTGCCTCTTTAAATTTTTCAGGAGCATCAGGACTTTTATTAATATCAGGATGAAATTCTTTAGCTTTTTTTCTAAATGCTGATTTAATTTCAGTTTCAGATGCATCTTTAGAAACACCTAAAACATCATAATAATCTTTTTTCTCTGCCATACTAAACTCCTTTTTCTTTCAATAATTTATTTAATTCATTAACTTTACTCTTAAATATATCAAATGCATTATTAAATACTTCTTCATTGCTCATATCAATACCTAATTCTTTTAATAATTCTAATGGATAATTACTTCCACCACTACTTATAAATTTAATATATTTTTCCTTAAATCCTTTTTCGTTTGTTAATAATTTGTTAACAATAATTGATGATATCATGAAACTTGTTGCATATTTATAAACATAAAACTGACTATAAAAATGTGGAATTCTTGCCCATTCATATTTAATATCATCATCGACAATTAAAGCAGGACTAAAATGTTTAAGATTAAGTTTATAATATGTATCACATAATAAATGTGAGGTTAAATTTTCACCTTTTTCATACTTATCATGAATAATATATTCAAATTCTCCAAACATAGTTTGTCTAAACACAGTAGCTTTAAATTTATCTAAATATTCTACTAGAAAATATATTTTTTCATCAATATCTTTAGAATTATTACTCATGTAATCTGAAAATAATATTTCATTCACTGTGGATGCTATTTCTGCAAGAAATATTGGATATCCTGCATAACAATATATATTATTATTATCACTATAATATGAATGCATAGCATGACCCATTTCATGAGCAGTTGTACTTACACTATCAACAGTATCTTCATAGTTTAAAGATACAAATGGTTCTACACTATAAGGACCCCATTGATATGCCCCACTTTTTTTATTTTTTTTAGGATATACATCAATACATCTATTATTAAATAAATGAGTAATATCTTTTATATATTTATCTCCTAAAGGTTTAAGAGCATCTAAAACTAATTTAATGCCACTTTCATAATCAATTTTTTTATTAGGAATAGAAGCTATGTTAACATAAGTATCATACATATGTAATTTTTTTATACCAAGAACTTTAGCTTTTAATTTATAATAATCTTGTAAATAATTAACATTTTTATTAGTTATATTTATCAAATTCATATACATTTTTTTATCTATTTTGTCATCAAATAAGCTAGATTCCAATGTACTATCATAATTCCTTGTTGAACTTATAAAACTATCTGCTTTAACCTTATTAATATATAAAGACGATATAGTATTAATATGCTCTTTATAAAATTTATAATTATTCTTGAAAGCTGATTTTCTGACTTTTCTATCTTTTGATTCTAAATATTTTGAATAATTAGACGCAGTTAATGGTACACTATTACCTTTTTCATCTTTAATATTATTAAATCTGATATCCAAATTATTCAAAGATGTAAATGCCTCATTTGGAGTTCTAAACAATACAGATGATGAAGATAATAATTTTTCTTCTTTTTCACTTAATACATGAGATTTATATCTATATGTTGATTCCATATCAAAACTATATTTCTTAAGCTCATTATTTTTGTTTAATATACTTTTAACATATGATATGTTTGATTTTAATAGTTCAGGAAATACAAATGATAAAGAACTGCTTATATCGTCATTTAATTTTAATACTATTTCTCTTTTTTCTTGCCATTCTTTATCTGACATATTGTTATCGTATCCTAAGTTGGCATACAAATATACTTTTTCTAATAAAGTTTTTAGTTCACTATCTAGATTATAATATTCAAGTAAAGTTTTATCATTAGATAAAATATTACCTTTAAGAGAAATAATTTTTTCATTTAATAATTTTACTTTTTCTATTCCATCATAAAAATCTTTATCACATTTAAATATTTTACTTAAATCAAATGTATATTTTTTATCTGTTTTATTCACAGTAACTCCTTAACCTGAGTAAAGGGCTCTAATTATAGAGCCCAATCCAGAATTATTTTTCTTCAAACTCAGCATCTTTTACTTTGCTATCTTTTTTTGTATCTTCTTCAGATTCATTACTTTCTGTTTCAGTTGAATCTTCTTTAGTACTTTCTCTTTGTTTTGCTTGTTCTTCATATATTTTTGAAGACATAGCCATAACTTTTTCACTTAATTTTTCAGTTGCAGATTTAATTTCATCTGTATCATCTTTTTCAAGTTTTTCTTTAAGTTCTTTAACAAGATCTTCTATTTCTTCTTTAGCACTAGAGTCAACTTTATCCCCAAAGTCTTTTAAAGATTTTTCAGTTGTAAATATTAATTGTTCTGCATCATTTCTAATTTCAGCAGATTCTTTACGTTTCTTATCTTCTTCTTGATTAGCTTCTGCTTCCTTCATCATTTTATCTATTTCATCATCAGTTAAATTAGATGATGCGGTAATAGTAATTGATTGTTCTTTATTAGTTCCCAAATCCTTTGCTTTAACATTAACTATACCATTAGCATCTATATCAAATGATACTTCTATTTGAGGAACTCCCCTAGGTGCTGGTGGAATATTTGTAAGTTGGAAGTGTCCTAATGTCTTATTATCAGCAGCCATTGGTCTTTCACCTTGTAATACATGAATATCAACAGCAGGTTGATTATCAGCAGCAGTACTAAATACTTGTGATTTAGTTGTTGGTATAGTAGTATTTCTTGGAATTAAAACAGTCATAACATTACCTAAAGTTTCAATTCCTAAACTAAGTGGTGTTACATCTAAAAGAACTAAATCATTTACTTCTCCTGTCAAAACTCCACCTTGAATACTAGCTCCCATAGCAACTACTTCATCTGGGTTAACTTCTTTACTAGGTTCTTTTCCTAACCCTTCTTTAACTAATTCTTGAACACATGGTATTCTAGTAGATCCACCTACTAATAATACTTTATT
>CAZJEW010000050.1:0-4133 GCA_964545285.1 uncultured Clostridium sp. | reverse complement strand
TCTATCTTTTTTGTAAATTCTAAGTATACATATATCTAAAAGTCAAGAAAAAGTTTGACATTTTACACTTTTTATGCTATAATTATTACACAAATCATTCAAGGGGGTTTTGATGATTATGAATAATAGATTTATTTTAGATTACATTGATGAAAATGGATTTAAGAAACTTGAAAGAAGTTTAAAAAAATACAACATGGTTGCTTATAAAAAACTTATGTTTGATTTTTATCCAAGACTTAGAAGTGGTGAATTTGTTGGTGAATTAGTTTCAATTAATAAACATGATCAAACTGAAACATATGATTTAAGACTACCAACTGATTCATTATTTGTTAAAGTATATGGTGAAGTTAAATTAAATTATACTGTATATAAAAATGGTAGAGTAGTTATGCTTAATAATTTAGAACCTAAAGAGATACTTCTTGATGGTCATAAGTCTGAGTTAACTGCTTATAAAGGTATAATGATATCAAAAGCAAATGCTCAAAAGGAAATGTTTAAAATTGATTTAATATGTAGATTAGAAGGTAAGGAATAATTCTTACCTTTTATTATATAATTCTTTATATTTATCTTTTAAAACATATATATCTTTACTACTCATAAATAATAATACTGCATTATGATACTTAAATAGTTGTGATGGATCATCCATATCTATATGCTTGCAATTATTTGTATATTCTAATATTGTTTTATAACTAATATCATCGTATCCAATTTCAATTCTATCTTCACATATATCTGTTATATATGATTCGTCTGCAATATTAAGAGCATCTGCAAATAATTTAGCAAAATCTTTTACTCTTGATTTAGTATGTGCTCTAAATATAGCTATTACTTTTTTATTTGGATATTTCTTTTTAGCGGCTTCAATTGTTACTTTTACTTCTGTTGGATGATGTGCGTAATCATCTATTAAGATATTATCATTAAATTTTTCTTCTATAAATCTTCTCTTAGCGTGTTCTATTTTTAATATTTGATTTTTAATTTCATTTTTATCTATATTTTCTAAATAACATATTGATATTACACTAAGTACATTTAATATTAAATGATCTCCAATAAAAGGGAATGTATATGTATCAAAATACTCATTATTAATATATACATCACATATTGTAGTATCATCTTTAATTATTATATTCTTTGCTATTACATTATTATTATCTTTAAAGCCATAATAAAGCGTTTTAACGGATGTTTTTATCTTTCTTGTATTATTATCATCCCCACACATAATTACTCCTTTTTTGGCTTTAGATGCAAAAGAATTAAAAGCATCAATAACATCATCTAAATCTTTATAATAGTCAGTATGATCAAGTTCAATATTAGTAATAATTATATAATATGGGTTATATTCTAGAAAATGTCTTTTCCATTCGCATGCTTCGAGTGCAAAATATTCATTATTAGCTTTAGCATAACCACTACCATCTCCTACAAGGTAATTAATTCCTATATTTTCAAATACCTTTGATAACATCTTAGTAGTTGTAGTTTTACCGTGGCAGCCTGAAATTGCTATTAATTTAAATTTATCTGTAATTTCTCTTATCATACTTTGATAAGTATGTATTTTAAGTCCTAATTCTTTAGCTTTCTTAACTTCTATATGATCATCATTAAAAGCATTACCTTTGATAATAACCATATCTTTTTTGATATTAGTTTCAGAAAAGGGTAACATTTTAATATTTCTCTTAATTAATTCTTCTTCTGTAAAAAAATGATCTGTTTTATCACTTCCAGTAACGTTATATCCTAAATCATATAAAACGCATGCTAAAGCGCTCATACCTGAACCTTTTATTCCAATAAAATAATATATCATAAAACACCTCTAATATAATTATACAATAAAAAAGTGATATTACTATCACTAATTTACATTTCCTATACTAATAATAATATCATTATCATTTTTTCATAAGTAACACCAGTATTAGGTTTTTCTACATATATTATTTTGGTTTTATATATTGTTTTTTTCTACAGGCCTTTCTGCTTCAATATATTTTGTTGTTCTATATTCTTTCTAAATAATTTCAGGCTCATTATTAAGTTTTATTTTAAGTGTAAATATATTATATCCTAAAATAATAACAATTACAAAAAAACAAACCATAAATTATGTAATTTAGTATTTTATCTTTTTTCATATATTCCCTCTAAGAATGCTTGATATTATAACATAAATTAATAAAAAAGCAAGATTTACTTGCTTATGGTGTATTCTTCAAATCTATATTTTTGTTTAACATTTGGATACTTATTATGATCTACTTCGGAATTAAACATATTATAAGGTCTTGCCCATGTTAAGCATTTACCATATAATGCTTTATATATTACAATTTTATCTGGAATATCTTTGTCAGATTCAGAATCATTTACAATATCGGTTACTATATATAAATTTCCTTTAAAATGTTTATATAATTTTCCTATATATATTTTTCTCATTTTAATCTTTTTTCTAATACACCTTGGTATTTATGCATAGCTATATTATTATCAACATATTCAATTTCTTCGTTTGTTGTTCTGCTGCAACTTATACCTAAATCTATTGCCGTTAAAGTAAGACCTACTGTTAATGCAATTAATGATGTCTTTTCATCTACAATTAATCCGCAGATACCTGCTGTAGCACTTATACCAAGCTCTTTTAATGTTTCTATTTTAGTAACATATTTTCTACTATTAATACTAAGTAATAAATCATTATTCTTTCTTCCATACATATCAATTATCTTTTCAAGTTCTTCATTTGATAATTCTTTACTATTATTTTCCATATACATCTCCTTTATTAAGTATATCATAATATTTACAATTCATCAAAAATATGATATAATATACGTCGTTAAAAGGGGGATTTATGCTTACTAGAAGTAGACTGTTTAAAATAGTCGAAGATATAGAAGGTAAAACTTATGAAAAAGAGAGTGATACTTTTACAAAAGTGTTTGATGATTTTATAGCATCTTTATCTTGTGAATTAAAAGTATCAAGAGATACAGACTTTTCATCTTTGGTTTATTCATTGATGAAAGAACTTAATAATGAAGATTTAAATAATTTATATTGTGTATTAAGTAATTATGGATATAGGGAATTAGTAGGAATTAAATTTGCTATTCAAGATATAGGATTAAATAGAATAAGTGGTCATAGCGATAGAAGAGTTATTAAAAATGCGTTAAAAGTTAAAACAGTTAAAGGAATTAATACTAGAGATGACGGTTTTACACTTTATAGTTCATTAGGAAATTTTAATGTTATTTATCCAAGTGAATATTATGATAGCACTAAATTATCAAATTATATTAATGTTTCTCAATTATTAGGTAGATGTCATTATAATACAGAATTTTTATCAAAATTATTCAATAATGGGACATCATATTCAATTACTTCGTTATGTAGTGGTGCTTTCGATTCTAAATACTTCCATTCATATTTCTATGATTCTGAAAATGATAAAGTATGTGATCTGTGTTTAAATGCTGTTTTAGATAAAAAAGATTATGATAGATTAGTTGATAGTAGAGAAATTAGCATTATTCCAAATGATAGAGTTGAAGAAGAGTATAGAAAAGTGTTAGGTAAAACTTATAAATGTAAAGATGTATGTGAATTACTATTGATAGCAATTTATAAAGTATATAAAGAAAGAAAAAAAGATAGTTTTTCATTATTAAAAAAGAATGCTAAATAAACATTCTTTTTTAATAAAAAAATATTTTATAAGTAATAACTATGTAGTTCGTTAAATATATTTTATTGTGTTTTTAAACATAAAAAAACTTAAATATTAATATAAATTGAATATTTAAGTTTTCTATCATTATGGTGCAGGTGAAGGGACTTGAACCCCCATGGATCACTCCGCTAGATCCTAAGTCTAGTGCGTCTGCCAATTTCGCCACACCTGCTTAGATTGGTGGACCTTGTAGGACTCGAACCTACAACCGCCCGGTTATGAGCCGGATGCTCTAACCAATTGAGCTAAAGGTCCATCGCTTACTAATAATATCATAAAAATTATTTAATTTCAACAATTTTTAACTTAAAATGTGGAAAAAACCATAAAATTAGTTAATATTATTATT
>CAZJEW010000049.1:0-4382 GCA_964545285.1 uncultured Clostridium sp. | reverse complement strand
AATATTATGAATTAAGGTGGTACCGTGGGTAAAACTCATCCTTAAATTATAATATTTTTTTATTAGGAGGAAAGAAATGATAGAAAAATTAAAAAAATTAAAAAATGATGCTTTATTAGAAATAGAATCTTGTACCGATGAAGTTACACTTAATAACATTAGATCAAAATATACAGGAAAAAAGAGTGAATTTACATCTATTATGGCTAATATGAGTAAATTATCTAATGAAGAAAAAAAAGATGTTGGAAAAGAATCTAATATTTTTCGAAATGATGTTAATAATGCTTTAGAGAGTAAAAGTAATAGTATTAAAAATAGTTTATTAAATGAAAAGCTTAATAATGATAAAATAGACTTAACTCTTCCTAGTAAGAAAAGAATTACTGGTAGTAAACATCCATTAACAATTATTACTGAGGAAATTGAAGACTTATTTGTGTCAATGGGTTATGATGTAGTAGAAGGTCCTAATGTTGAAACTGATAAATATTGTTTTGAAATGTTAAATGTTCCAAAAGGACATCCAGCAAGAGATGCTCAAGATACATTCTATATTAATGATGAAATGTTACTTAGAACTCAAACTTCTGCTATGCAAATAAGATATATGCTTGATAAAACTGATAAAAAACCATTTAAAATGATATGTCCTGGAGCAGTATTTAGGAGAGATGATGATGCTACTCATAGTCATCAATTTACTCAAATTGAAGGATTAGTTGTTGGTGAAAATATATCTTTATCTGATTTAAAAGGAACTTTAGAAGTGTTTGCAAAAAAAATGTTTGGAAATGATAGAGAAGTCAGATTTAGAGCAAGTTATTTTCCTTTTACAGAACCTAGTTATGAAGTAGATGTTTCTTGTTTTAAATGTAATGGGAAAGGATGCTCATTATGTAAGGGAAATGGATGGATTGAAATATTAGGAAGCGGAATGGTACATCCAAATGTTTTAAGAGGATGTGGATATGATTCTGATAAATATACTGGATATGCTTTTGGATTAGGTGTTGAAAGAGTAGCAATGTTAAGATATGGAATTAATGATA
Organism: uncultured Clostridium sp.; assembly: GCA_964545285.1. Taxonomy (GTDB): domain Bacteria; phylum Bacillota_I; class Bacilli_A; order RF39; family UBA660; genus CAG-1000. Next base: position 3,330 of record CAZJEW010000049.1, on the reverse strand, counting down.
TAAGATTATTTTATACAAATGATAAAAGATTTTTAAATAATTTTAATAGAAAGGAGATATAGTATGATTTTAAGTAGAAAGTTTGTTAGTGACTATATAAAATTAGATATGAGTACTAAAGAATTAGCTGATAAAATGGTTAAAATAGGAAATGAATATGATAAAGTATCTAAACTAATAAGTGCTACTAATTTAACAATAGGCGAAGTAATATCTTGTGAAAATCATCCTGAAAGTGATCATTTACATATATGTAAAGTTAATATTGGAAAAGAAGTTTTAAATATTATATGTGGAGCTCCAAATGTTAGAAAAGATATTAAAGTTATAGTAGCGTTAGATGGTGCTATATTACCTGGTGGTAGTATTAAAAAGACTAAAATATTAGGTTGTGAATCAAATGGAATGATTTGTTCATTAAATGAACTTGGCATCGATAATAAATTTTTAAAAGAAGAAGATATTAAAGGCATTCATGAACTTGATAAAGATGCCCCAATTGGAGAAGACCCTATTAAATATATGGAATTAGACGATGAAATAATAGATTTTGAACTTACTTCAAATAGAGGAGACCTGTTAAGTATGTTAGGATTGTCATATGAAGTAGGAGCAATTATTAATGAGAAGGTTAATGAACCAAATTGTGATTATAAATCTAATGAAAAAGATATTAATAAGTTATTAAAATTAAATGTTAATACAGAAAATACATATACTTTTTTAGTTAAGAGAGTTGATAATATAATTATTAAAGATAGTCCGTTGTTTATTAGAAATAGACTTATTTCTTGTGGTATTAGACCTATTAATAATGTTGTAGATATATCTAATTATATTATGTTAGAAACTGGTCAACCTTTACATTTCTATGATGCTGATAAACTTGGTAAATGTATTGGTACTAGGATGGCTAAAAATGGAGAAACTATTAAAACATTAGATGATAAAATAAGAATACTTACTAATGAAGATATTATTATTGTTAATGATAAAGATGAAGCTATTGGTTTAGCTGGGGTAATGGGTGGATACTCAACTGAAATTGATGAAAATACTAAAAACGTTTTAATTGAATCTGCTATATTTAAACCTTTTAATATTAGGTATACAGCTATTAAACATTTAAAAAGTGAAGCAAGTAATAGATTTGAAAAAGGATTAGATGTAAATAGAACTTATTTAGCAATTGAAAGATCATGTAAGTTATTAAATGATTATGCTAATGGTTCTGTTTGTAAAGGCGTTTTAGAGTATAATTCTTTATCTAAAGATGATAAATGTATAAATATTACCCTTAATAAAATAAATTTAGTATTGGGCTTAAAATTAACTAAAGAAGAAGTGATAGATGTATTTAATAAATTAGAATTTAATGTTAAATGCAATAAAGAAGCATTTGAAGTTAATGTTCCTTCTAGAAGAATAGACATTTCTATAGAAGAAGATTTAATAGAAGAAATTGGAAGAATATATGGAGTTGATAATATAGAAGGAACACTTCCATATTTTGAAACAGAAGTTCCTTTTTATGATAATAGAATTAAAATAATAAGAGATAAAGTTATTTCATTAGGTTTATCAGAGGTTAAAACATATTCATTAATAAATGAAAAAGATATATTTAAGTTTACTAGCGATGAATTTGGTTTAATAAAAATTAAAGACCCAATGACAGAAGAAAGAGTTGTATTAAGACATAGTTTAATTAATTCGTTATTAGAAGTATATAACTATAATAAATCTCGTAATAATAAGGATTTATCCATATTTGAAATTAATAAAGGTTTTTCATTAATAGATGGAAATTATATTGAAGAAAATAAACTTTGTGGTCTTTTGGTTGGTGATTATAATTTAGGAATTAATAATGAAAAAGTAGACTTTTATGTTGTTAAAGGAATTATCGAAGAAACGCTTAATTATTTAGGATATGAAAATAGATATAGTTTTATTAATGGAGAATTTCCTGCTGAAATGCATCCTACTAAAACATTATTTATTAATATAAATGGTAAAAATGTTGGCTTCTTTGGTGAAGTTCATCCAAATATATCAAAAGATGAAATATATGTATTTGAAATTAATCTTGATTATTTATTGGATATTAAAACAGGAAAAATCAAATACAAAGAATATTCAAAATATCCAAGTGTATCGAAAGATTTAGCATTTATTTTATCAAGAGATATTAATTCGTTAGATGTAATAAATACAATTAGAAAAAGTGGTGGAAGATTTCTTACAAATATAGATGTATTTGATTACTATGAAGGGGATAAAATAGATAAAAATAAAAAATCCATTGCATATTCTTTAACATTTGAAAGCTATGATAAAACGTTAAGCGATGAAGAAATCAATCCTATGCTTAATAAAATTATAGAAAATGTTATTAAGAATCATAATGGTATATTAAGAGATAAGTAAAATTTATTTCTTTTTATTTACAATTATTAAAAAAATGTTATACTTATAATATATGGAGATAATATGAAAAAGATATTAAATAGAATTTTAATTGTGTTGTTTGTTACAATATTTTTACCTGCAATATTAAATGCTACAGTTTATTTTGAAAAGAACGAAAATATCTTTGGAACTATAAATTCAATTGTTAATAAATATAATAAGTATGAAAAGTATTTAGTTAGTAATACTACTATACCATCTTTTTTGGAGAATGGTATACCGTTTGTTTTTGAGAATGGCGAATTAAGAGGTGATTCTAATTATATTAATGCAGGTTTATTAAATAGGGAAGAGTTTATAATATCAGGAGGGGAATCATCATATTTATATAATTCAGTTACATATTGGACAATGACTAATGTGGATAGTAATAACACATATTGTGTTATAGTTGGATCTGGTTGTGTAAGTAAATTAAATAGTGAAACATCTACAATAAAAGTTACAGAATATATTCAACCAGATACTGCATTTATAGGAAGTGGAAGATTTTCAGATCCATGGATGTTTAAAAATAAATATACAGTTAATATATCTAGTAATAATTTATCATATGGTGATGTTGAACCAAAAAGTATAAATGTTGCATACAATGATGATATAGCAGTAAGATTGTTGCCTAAAGATGGATATATATATGATAGTGATACATGCGGTGGAGTGTCTTCTGAAAATTTCGTTAATATAAATGATATAACTGCAGAATTAACATGTGTAATATCATTTAAACCAGCACAATATTTGATAACATATAATTCTGATGGAGGAACAGCTTGTTCAAACAAATCAGTGACATATAATGCTCAATATGGTACTTTATGTTCTCCAGCAAAGAATGGATATTCATTTAATGGATGG
>CAZJEW010000048.1:0-4496 GCA_964545285.1 uncultured Clostridium sp. | reverse complement strand
ATCTTCTCCTTGGGCATTAATCATTATTTCCCCATATATTTCATTTTTACCACTTGATGGATTTCTACTAAATGCAACTCCTGTTGCAGAAGAATCATTTAAATTGCCATATACCATCTCTTGTACATTAACTGCAGTACCCCATGAATCGGGTATATTATGCATTTTCCTATAGACTATAGCTCTATCATTATTCCAACTTCTAAATACTGCAGTTACAGCATTAATAAGTTGTGTCTCAATATCTTGGGGGAATTTACTTCCTGATTCGCCCTCATAAATACTTTTAAATTTTTCAGTAATATAAAACCAATCATCACCATCTAAATCATTATCAAATTTATACTTTTTATCACTTTTATATTTATCTAAAACTCGTTCAAATTTACTCTTATCATATCCACAAACTACATCTGAATACATCATAATAAATCTACGATAAGAATCATATACAAATCTTTTATTATTTATATTTTGTGCATAAAGACGAGCTAATTCATCATTAAGTCCTAAATTAAGAACAGTATCCATCATACCAGGCATACTTGCTCTTGCTCCACTTCTAACAGATACTAATAATGGATTATTCATATCTCCCATTTTTTTACCTGTTAATTTCTCTAAATCAACAAGTTTTTCATAAATTTCATTTATGATATCTTCACTGATAACTTTATTAGCATCATAGTACGCAGTACAAGCTTCAGTAGTAATAGTAAATCCTCTGGGTACTGGTAAACCAATACTAGTCATTTCAGCTAAGTTAGCTCCCTTACCACCAAGAAGATTTTTCATGTCTTTATTTCCTTCATTGAACATATAGACATATTTCATAAAATCACTCTCCTTACATAATTTTTTTCACTAGAATATTATATCATAGTATTAAAACATAACAAATGTTTTTTTGTTTTTTTATGTAAAAAAAGAGTTATTTTTAAAAACTCTTCATTTAATTTTCACTATTAATTACTTTTTCAATATAACACTTACCACATAATGATTCATATTCAACGTTGTCTACACCATCTATTGCAACTTGAGATCCTTTTGTAGTAAATTTACCATTTATTTTTCTTCCATTAAATTTAGCTCTTTTACCGCATCTACATATTGTATATAATTCTTCCATAACGTCACTTAGTTCAAATAATCTAGCACTTCCAGGAAAAGCAATAGTTTTAAAATCACTTCTTAACCCATAACATATTACAGGAATATCCTTTAATTTAGTAAACATAAACAGTTCATCTACTTGATCTTTTGTTAAAAATTGTGCTTCGTCTACTAGAATACAAACTATATCCTTTTTAACTTTGTCTAAATAAATTTTCAAATTTTCTTCTTTAGAAATAATATGATTTACTTTTTTTTCAATACCTATTCTTGATACAATTTTATTTTCTCCTTTTGTATCAACACCGGGTTTTAATATCAATACTTTCATATCTCTTTCTTCATAATTATGTGCAACTTGTAAAAGCATAGCACTTTTCCCACAGTTCATTGCACCGTATCTAAAATATAATTTTGCCATCTTTATTCACTCCTTTTAAAACAATCATAATAAACTTTTCTTATTCTTTCATTCGTAACATGAGTATATATCTCTGTACTTCTTAAAGAAGAATGGCCAAGTAATTCTTGTACTACTTTTATATCACATCCATTATTTAACATATCTGTAGCAAAACTATGTCTTAATGTATGTGGAGTCACATGTACTTTTATAGATAATTTTTTCATAATATTATCTATTATATATCTAACACCTCTTGTTGATAATTGAGTTCCTCTAGCGTTTAAGAATAAATAGTTGTTATCTTTTCTAATATGTTTATTCAAATATTCTTTTAATACATCCTCAGCATATTCACCATAGTATACTATGCGTTCTTTATTACCTTTTCCAAGAACTCTTATTTTTCTATTATTAAAATCAATATCACTTAATTTAATCTCAATTAATTCACTTACTCTAACACCAGTAGCATATAACATTTCAATTATTAATCTGTCCCTTATTCCATCTTTGTCTTTTTCACTTTCATTTATAATTTCAATAATATCATTATAATATAAAAATCTAGGTAACTTTTTTTCTTTTTTAGGATAAGCAATTTTATTTAATGGATAGTCTTTTCTATTAATTATTTCCTCTCTATATAAATATTTATAAAATGTTTTATATGTACTAATATGTCTGCTTATTGTTGAAGCACTTTTTTTGCTTTTATGCATTTCAGTAATAAACTCCCTAATGTCTTCTTCTTTGATTTCAATTAATTCTTTATTTGAAAAAATATATAAATAATATAAATCTTCTAAATAAGACAATAATGTTTTATTAGAATAATTTTTACTTCTTATATAGTCTGAAAACTTTCTAATATAATCTTTTTTTTCAAAATCCAATCTATCCATGAATAAATTATACACCAAAAAAGGACTTATTTAAAGTCCTTTATATATATAACACTCATATGAGTGATTATTATATTTTATGGATAATAATTATTTTGTAGTATGTTTTTGTCATCAAAGCAAAACTTTATTGTTCCATATTTTGAAGTTTCATAATATGTTAAGTTATATTTATTTAATTTATTAATTGTATCTTTTGAAGGATGATTATATTTATTATTTAATGATACAGATATTATAGAATATTGAGGATTTGTTATATTTAATAATCTATCACTAGATGAGGTGTTGCTTCCATGATGTCCGAGTTTTAAAATTGTTATATTAGATAAATCATATTCATTTAATATGTTTTCTTCTACAATTGTTCCAGCGTCCCCCATTAATAATATATGATAATTATATATTTTTATGAATAATACTAAACTATTATCATTTTCATTATCATAGATATTATTGTTTAATGAATATATTTCGATATTATCTATTTTTATATAATTATCTAATAATATATTATGTGATAATAAACTTTCAGTATGATTAATTTCACCTTTATTAATATAAATATTATCAACCTTTATATTCTTTAATAAATCTAATCCATATCCACAATGATCATAATCACCATGTGCTGATTGTCAATTAGTAAGTCGAATTTTATCCTTTATTTACAAAGAAAAAGAATTATCAAATTGATAATTCCCTAAGAATTTAAAATTTTATTCTTTTCAATTTCATATTCTTCTTGTGTTATAGCATTACTATCTAATAACGATTTGATTTGTTCTGATTTTTTATATTTATCTTCCATTAAATCTGTTTTTGCAACATTCTCTTTATTATTCAATTTATTTAATAGTGGTGTTACAATAGTTCCTAGAACTATCAAAATTGCAATTATTGCTAACAATTTCCACTCAATTTCAATTTCAAGAAAAATCATCAACATTAATAATATGTCAATAATTACAGATAGTATAATTGTTCCATTTTTAAAATAATTTACAATTTTTTCTTTTGAGTCAATTAATAATAACAAAGATATATGTCCAAATGATGATGATAATAAAATACCAGATAATATGAATTTCCAATTTAAATCATCAAAGAATTCAAATTCTAAAAATTCCCATATTAATAACAGCAAATAAATACAACTTATAAAGCACGTTGATATTCCAAATATAGAAAATGTTTTATCTTTTGCTTTTTCATAATTGGTAGAACAAGACAACCCTGGAATGCTAAATCCAAATATAATTACAGTAGATAACAAAATTTTAGCAGTTATATCATTCCATAAATCTAAAAATATAATAGATATACCTAAAATAGCACTAATAATAAAAGTAAAAATTAATGTTTTTAAAACAATTTTTTTCATAATTACCAACTCCTATTGTAATTATATCATATAAATTGAAATTTTTATATGATTATTAAAAAATTCTTCTATGGCGAATATGTTTCTATTCGTAGTATATCATTATTAATCTTAAACATAACACTTCCATCTAAATCTGTTCTATAAATTTCAGTATTATTCAATGTATCTAACACACTATCGTTTGGATGACCATACCTATTGTTTTTACCAACACTAATTATCGAATATTTCGGATTAATCTTATTTATAAAATATTTACTACTACTTGTTCTACTTCCATGGTGTCCAACTTTTAAAACATCAATATCTTGTAAGTTAAACTTTTCTATTATATCTTCTTCTACTTCTACTCCAGCATCTCCCATAAATAAAAATTTATGTTTATTTAGTTCTGTATAAATAACACTTGAGTTATCATTTTCATTTCCATAATCACTATTATTTAGAAAATATAATTTATTATTATCAATATTTAATTCTTTAATGCACGAGTAATATGGTATTTTCTTTTTATCTAAGACTTTAATTAAATTTTGTTCAAGTTCATTAAATTCACCACAATTAAATATCACTTTCTCTACTTTAAAATTTTCTACTAGATTTATGGCTTCTCCCATATGATCATAATCTCCATGAGTAATAAATAAATAATCTAATTTTCTTATTCCAATACTATTTATAAATG
>CAZJEW010000047.1:0-6629 GCA_964545285.1 uncultured Clostridium sp. | reverse complement strand
AAAAATCCTAATTAAGGATTTTTTTTGTGTTCTTAAAATTTATTTTAGCAATTTTGTTTAATTCGTTAACTCCATATTTTTTCACTATTTCTTTCCCAACAATATCTACTTTATCAGATGCACCTTTTAAAATATTAATATTATACTTTTTACTTAATTTATCCATCTCTTGTAAAAATAGATATCTACTTATTACGGATGCAGCTGCTACACTAAGATGTTTGCTTTCACCTTTTGTTAAAAAAGTAATTTTTGTTACTTTTTCATTAATTCCTTCTTGCTTTAAATAACTAAAATAACTTCTGGGTGATGTAAACTGATCAATTATTATTTTATGATATGGAAGACCTCTGTTAGAAAGTTCATATAATACTTTATTATGAAGAATAGCTTTTATTTTATTCATATTAAATCCTTTTTTTGTCCATTCATTAAATTTAACGTTAGATAATGTAAAAGATACATATGGAAGTTTCTTCATTAATAAAGGTGCACATCTAAGTATTTTTTCATCTGTCATCTTTTTAGAATCCATTATATGTAGTTCTTCTAAAAATTTTCTTGTTTCTTTATTTACTAAAGTTGCACTTACAATAATAGGTCCAAAATAATCTCCAGTTCCAACTTCATCACTACCAATTGCATCATAATAATAATATGTTTTATCATCTTCTGGTTTCTCTTCTTTATTAATTTCATCATCTATATTTCTTTTGTTTAAAAACATTTCTCTATCTTTCCACATATTAGCATCTATATCTGCACTAATACCTTGAAACATTACTTTACCACTTTCATACATGGTAATTATCGTTCCACCTTCTTCGGCTTGAAAAATAGAATAAGGAGGCTTTTTTTCTCTTTCTAAAAGATAGTAATAATCAATCATTTCTTGTTTGATATTATCACTTGCTTTATAGACTATAGTTTTTTGCTTTTCCATAATAATCACTTCCTAAATGTATTTTATCATAATCTATGTAAATTTTGTTAAATAATTATTTAATTGATAAAATAATATGTTAAAATATACTTGAGGTAATATTATGTTAGAAGGTATATTTAACATGATGTTTGTCATGTTTTTGTTTAGGAGGAAATTATGAAAAAAGCAAAAATAATAGTGGTTGAAGGAACTGATGGTAGTGGTAAACAAACTCAATCAGAAAAGTTATTAAATTATTATAAAGAAAAAGGATATAAAGTTAATAGTTTTTCATTTCCAGTGTATGATTCACCTTCTGGTAAAATAGTTGGAGGTTCATATTTAGGAAAACCTGAAATATGTGACAGCTTTTTTGAGGAGACATCTGCTAATGTAGATCCTATAGTAAGTTCACTTTATTTTGCAGCAGATAGAAGATATAATTTCTTAAAAACTATTGAAAAAGAAATCTATAAAAATGATATTATAATACTAGATAGATATTCTACTTCCAATATGGGGCATCAAGTTGGAAAAGGTAAAAATATAAAGGAAATGGATTTAATATTAAAAAAATTAGAACTTTTAGAATTTGGTATATGTGAACTTCCTAGACCAGATATAGTGGTATTCTTACACATGCCGTTTGAAGCATCATTAGAACTTAGAAAAGGGAGAAAAACTGGAGATGGTAATGAAAATAGTAAAGAACATTTAATTAAGTCTGAAGATGCTTATTTATACGTTGCATCTAAATATAAATGGAATTATATTGAATGTATTAAAAATAAAAAATATTCTTCAATTAATGATATTAAATCTATAGATGAAATATTTAAAGAAATTATTTCAATAACAGATAAAGAATTAAAATTTAAAACTAAAAACAAAAGAAAAACGACAAGGTTTTAGGAGGTATAGATGTCAAATTTAAAAATGAATATAGAAATTATGCCAAGTACAGCATTCTTAAAAAAAGATGGAACTTTTGATTTAGAAAGAGCTTTGATGCTAAGTGGTCAAATTGCTGGAGTATGTTATGATCAAGAGGGCTTTAATCATAAGAAAGAAGAAAATCCTGAATTAACTAAAAAAAGGATCAAAAGAACAATAGAAAATGGTCATCATAGTGTATATGATCATATATTTATAGGATTTAATTTGGAAAATGTACCTAAAATTTTAGCAATGGTTATTAATAACGAAAAACAATATACTACATCTGAAAAAAGTGGTAGATATACTTTAATAGAGAAATCTGAAGATTCTGTAATTTCTGATAGAGAAATAGAATTATATAATAAATGGTTAAATATTTTTGAAATTAAAATAAAAGAAAAATATGGTAAAGTATTAGGCGAAAGAAAGATTAAAACACTATCTAGAGAAAATGCTAGATATATGATATCTGTATTCATGCCTACAACATTAATATATACTACAACATTAAGACAAATTAATTATATAGTATCATGGATTGATAAATATATAAGCGAACATGACAAAAACAATTTATTTGAAGAAAAATTATCCAAATATTTATTAGAATTTAAGGAATGTTTATTTAAATTAAACGTTCTTGATGAAAGACTTCAACATAATGAAAAACAAAGGGAATTTTCATTATTTGGAAAAGATTTATTAAAAAAAGATGAATACTTTGGTGATGTATATCAAACCAAGTATTCTGAATCATTTGTTGGAATAGCTCAAGCCCAAAGACATAGAACTATTAATTATAATATTGAACTTCCAAAAGAAGAAAAATATTATATTCCTCCTATATTATTAGATGATGAGGTATTATTAAACGAATGGTTAGAAGATATAAGTTCAATAAGTGAAACATATCCTAATGGACTATTAGTAGATGTATTTGAATGTGGAACATATGAAAATTTTATATTAAAATGTAAAGAAAGACTATGTAGCGCAGCTCAAATTGAAATAATGAAACAAACTAAAGAAACACTAACTAAATATAAAAAAGCATTAGAAGATAATAATAATCCACTTAGATACGATATAGTAAATTATACTAAAGGCGCTAGATGTACATTTCCTGGATATGTGTGTACTGAACCATGTAATTTTAAAGAAGGTATTACTTTAAAAAGAAAAATATAAAATTAAAGGAAGTTAAGATTTTAACTTCCTTTTAGTTATTACAAGAGTTGCATCCGCATCCACCATTATTCCAAAATCCTACTCCAAAGATTATTACTAATAATATAAATAATACTAGTATTATAGCAGCCCCATAACCAAAATTATTATATCCTTGGTTACCATAACTATAATTAGCAGGGTATCCACTATTATATCCATAATAATACATAATATTTTACCTCCTTTAATCTATTAATATTTTATTAAAATGTATAATTATTGACACTGCTAGAATATAGTTTATTTACAAAAAGCTCATATTTATATATAATTAAATAGAGGATATATGAAAAAATTACTTAAATACATTGGTAAACAAATAAAAGATTGCGATAAAATATTATTAATTTTATCAATTTTTTATGCAATATTAGGAATTTTTTTGATATTATCTGCATCAAGTATATCTTCAAAACTAAATAATGGAACACCTTTTTATTACTTTGAAAAACAAATATATACATTTGTTATATCATTAGTAATTGGATTAATTATTATGTGTTTCTTTCCCACAAGAACATATCAATTTATTGGAAAATGGGGTGGAATAGCACTAACTTTTGTAGTGCTATTAATAATGTTAAATAATAAAACAATTAACATCGGGAATGAGGAAGTTACATTAGATTTGGGATTTACAACAATACAACCAGGTGAATTTATAAAAATAATTTTAATAATGTTTTTGGGATGTTCTTATTATAATTTATCACAAAAAGAGAAAAAAAATAAAATAGATTATTTAATTCCACCTTTATTATGTATTCCTTCAATAGCATTTATCTTTTTTGGTGGTGATAAAGGATCAGCCGTTATAATATGTGTAATAGTAGCATTAATGTTTGTATTTGTTCCAACAAAAGAAAAAGAGTTTAAAATAACAAAAATTATTGTCGTTACATTATTAATAGTATTCTTTTTTGGACTTAAATATGCTTATTTGTTAGTAGATGATAGCAATAGCAATAATTATGTATTAAGCAGACTTAATTATGTAAATCCATGCGATAGATATACTTCTAATAGCGGATATCAAGTATGCAATGGTTTTATTGCAATCGATAATGGTGGGTTATGGGGAGTAGGAATTGGAAACTCTATTCAAAAATATTTATATTTACCTGCTAGTCATACAGATTTTATTTTTGCAATTATTGTTGAAGAATTAGGAGTTATCGTATCAAGTATTATAATTTTAGGTTATGTTGTTATAGCATATAGAATATTTGATACATCAGTTAAATCTTATAATCTTAGGAACTCACTTATATGTTTTGGAATTGGAATATATTTTCTACTACATATATTTGTAAATTTAGGTGGTGTATTAGGATTAATACCATTAACTGGTATTCCACTTCCGTTATTAAGTTATGGAGGAAGTAGTTTACTTGCTATGTTTTCAGCCTTTGCAATAGTTCAAAAAATATCTATTGAAAATAAATTAACAAAGAGAAAAAAAGAAATTAAAAAATTAACGGGAGAGTGATATTATGAATTTTTTAAGAAGATGTAGAAGAACTGATAAGATGATTTCTTTCAAGAAAAAATTGTCAAAATCAATATTTATATTAATTTTAGGTTTAGCATTAGGAATGTTAGCAACATGGAGTAAAACGGTAACAGATGATGGCACTATTATTAATCACCTTATATCAACAATAGAATTATCTAATATAATGAGCAGAATCGCATTTTGGGCAATAATATCAGTAATGATTTCAATAGATGCTAATAGTCCTTTAAGGGCAATTATTAATATAGCTTTATTTTTTCTAGGAGCTTTTGGAGGATATTATATTTATACTGTACTTATTATTAATAATACTATCACAATAAATATAATTAATTATTTAACCTTTGCAGGTATAACAAGTTTATTGGGGATGATAATATGGTATGCTAAAGGTGAGGGATGGCTGTCAGTATTAATATCCGCTCTTGTAATTGCATTTTTTATAAGAGAAGCATTTGATTATGGAACATGGTATTTTGGTATTGATTATATATTTGAAGTAATTGTATTTATTTGGTCAATAATAATATTATATAGTAATTTTACTAAAACAATAATTACCTTATTCTATTCATTACCTATTGCTGTAGTATATGAAATAATTTTACCTTATATATGATTATATTAGAAATTTAATTATTAAACTAGACATAAATCTATTTTTGTGTTATTATTATATCGCTTAATCCGCTACATTTATGTATGATTAAATCAAGCACAAGAAGGAGATGGAAGAGATGAATTTAATCGATAAGATTAATAAGAAACAAATTAATCCTAATGTTCCAGAATTTAGAGTAGGAGATACTGTAAAAGTAGATGTTAAGATTAAAGAAGGTAAGAGAGAAAGAATTCAAGCTTTCGAAGGCGTTGTAACTGCTAGAAAAGGTGGAAGTGTTTCTGAAACATTTACTGTTAGAAAGAAAACAGGAAGTGTTGGAATAAACAGAGTATTCCCTGTGAATAGTCCATTAATTGATAAAATAACAGTTGTTAAAAAAGGTAAAGTAAGAAGAGCAAAACTTAACTTCTTAAAGAAACTAACAAGTGGATTCAAAATTAAAGAAAGAAATTAGGTTATACCTAATTTTTTTTAGAGAGGAAAACTAATGAGAAAATTTATTAATGAAATAAAACCTTATGTACTTATTGTTATAATAGTAGTACTATTTAGATCTTTTATCGCGACACCTGCTGTAGTAAATGGAGATTCAATGGATGACACATTAAATGATAAAAATTTAGTAATTATAAACAAAATAATATTAAAAATCAATAATATTGATAGATTTGATATTGTTGTAATTAAAAATAATACAGATGGTGATAAAATTATTAAAAGAGTTATTGGTCTTCCTAATGAAACTATTGAATATAAAGATAATGTTCTTTATATAGATGGTGAAAAAATGACTATTCCTTCAAAATTAAACTTTGAATTTACAAATGATTTTACTGCAGAAACAAAAGAAAATGAATATTTTGTTTTGGGTGATAATAGAGATGTTTCAAAAGATAGTAGATATCTTGGAAATTTTAATATTGATGATATTATTGGAAAAGTAGATTTTAGATTTTATCCTTTTGATAGAATAGGTTTTGTAAAATAAAATATAAATATTTAGATATCTAATTTTTTAGGAATTTAAAAGCACTTAAAAAGGAAAAATTGTATAAAATGGAAAAATTATATTTAGAGATTCCATCTATCGAAAGAAAAAATGAGATAATTAATTATTTAGATGAATTTGTTGAGTATAAGTCTGATCTTAATGGTACTGGTGGATTAGATAAAGTAATGTTAGATTGTGATGTAAGTAACATAGGTTCTGATAAAACAATGCAAGCTTTAGGTGGAGCTTTAACTAGAACGGAAATAGATCCTTCGGATGGGATATTAACAAATGTTTATTGGTTTGATGTAATTGGTTGTATTGAAAAATATGAATTAATTTATCAACCTATGATAGAAACTACTAATTTATCAAGATAAAATATAACTTAAAATGGGAGGTAATT
>CAZJEW010000046.1:0-6794 GCA_964545285.1 uncultured Clostridium sp. | reverse complement strand
TTAGCACTGGTGCAGCTGTATTACAAGGAAATGGAACTAATACAACACCATATATTATCAATACAAATTAATTTATGCTTTTTTATTAAAAACACTTGATATTTTATATATTTTATGAGAAAATATGCTAGTCAATTAAGACAGATTATATTTTGAATCAAGAAGTGGAGGGTAAGATGAAATTAAATATTACATTATTTGGTGCATTGCCATTTAGAAGAATTAGTAAGACAGCTAAAAGACAAAGAAGAACTCATTTAAAGAAAGATGCTCCAACTACAAGTGTTTGTTCTAATTGTGGTGCTACTGTAGTTCCTCATAGAGCATGTAAAAAATGTGGTTATTATAAGGGTAAAGAAATGATTAAAACTTCTAAAAAAGAAGAAACAAAAGAAACTAAAGTTACTAAAGAAACTAAAAAAAATAAATAGTTTAATAATGGACCTTATGGTCTTTTTATTTGTATTATAATTGTAAATGTAAAGTAATTTTCTTTTCTTTGAACTATATTATTAATTAATGTATAATGATTATGGAGATGATTATATGAAAAATGATGTTGTAGAAGCAATAATTGAAATTCCTTATAGGAGTAGAAATAAATTTGAAATTAAGGATGGTAAAATAAAATTAGATAGAGTTTTATATTCTGCAATGGCTTATCCTGCTGAATATGGATACATTGACTATACTTTATCACCTGATGGAGATCCTCTTGATATACTTGTTATTGGGACTGAACCTACTTATCCAGGATGTGTAATACCCGCTAGAGTAATTGGATATCTTAAAGTTACTGATAGAGGTTTTGATGATTATAAGATTATATCTGTAGTTGATGTTGACCCAAGATATAATGAAGTTCATGAATTAAATGATTTATCTGAGTTTATAAGAGATGAAATTAAGAATTTCTTTGAAAATTATAAAACTCTTCAAAAAATTGAGGTTCAAGTAGAAGATTATCATAATAAGAGTGAAGCTTTAGAATTAATAAAAAAATGTATGGATGAATATAAGCAATAATTAGCATACTTTATGTATGCTTTTTTATTGTGTAAATGAAGAATTTATGATAAAATCTTTCTTATGGAAAAAGAAAAAATTAGAAATTTTTGTATTATAGCTCATATAGATCATGGTAAAAGTACTCTTGCTGATAGAATACTTGATATTTGTAATGCAGTTAGTGAAAGAGAAAAGAAAAGTCAAATTCTAGATTCTATGGATTTGGAAAGAGAAAGAGGAATTACTATAAAATTAAATGCTGTTGAACTTCATTATAAGGGTTACACTCTTCATTTAATAGATACTCCGGGGCATGTGGATTTTAGTTATGAAGTAAGTAGAAGTTTAGCCGCATGTGAAGGCGCCATATTAGTAGTAGATGCTACTCAAGGAATAGAAGCTCAAACATTAGCTAATCTTTATCTTGCTCTTGATTCTAATCTTAAAATAATACCTGTGATAAATAAGATAGATTTGCCTAATGCAGATACCCTTAAGGTTAAAAATGAACTTATAAATACTATAGGATTTGATGAAGATGAAATTATATTATGTTCTGCTAAAACTGGTGAAGGTGTTGAAAGTTTGATGGATACTATAATTGATAAAGTTCCTCATCCTAAGAGTAATAGTTCATTATTGAGGGCTTTAGTATTTGATAGTTATTTTGATCCATATAAGGGTGTTATATTGCTTATTAGAGTTATGGATGGTAGCATTAAAATAAATGATAAGATTAGATTTATAAATAGTGGTAAAGTATATGAAGTACTAGAACTTGGAAAGCATACTCCAAAAGAAGTTAAAAAAGAATCTTTATATGCTGGAGAAGTTGGATATGTGGGTGCTTCTATTAAAACAATTACTGAAGTTGAAGTGGGGGATACTATATGTATTGACGGTGAACATGTTGATAGTTTACCTGGGTATAAGCCAATGAAACCAATGGTGTTTTCTGGTATTTATCCAATAGATAGTAAAAAATATAATAATCTTAAGGAAGCGTTACTTAAATTAAAATTGAGTGATTCTTCATTAACATTTGAACCAGAAACATCAACATCACTAGGATTTGGATTTAGATGTGGATTTTTAGGTCTTCTTCATATGGAAATAATTGAAGAAAGAATAGAAAGAGAATTTAATATTGATATTATAGCAACAAGTCCATCTGTTATTTATGAAGTAATTCTTACAGATGGAACAAGTATTAGCATATCTTCTCCTGCTAAAATGCCTGAAGCAAACTATATAAGTAAAATATTAGAACCATATGTTAAAGCTAATATATATCTTCCTAGTGAATATATAGGTTCAGTAATGGAATTGTGTCAGGATAAAAGAGGAATATATTTAACTCAAGAATATTTAGATGAAAATAGGCTTTGTTTAAAATATGAATTACCATTAAGTGAAATAGTATATGATTTTTTTGATAAATTAAAAAGTTATACAAAAGGCTATGCATCATTTGATTATGATTTTATTGGAAATAAAGAAAGTAAACTTGTTAAAATGAATATTTTATTAAACGGAGAAACTATTGACGCATTAAGCGTTATAGTTCATAAAGATTTTGCATATAAAAGAGGAAAAGTAGTGTGTGAAAACTTGAAGAAAATAATACCAAGACAAATGTTTCAAGTTCCTATACAAGCTTGTATAGGATCTAAAGTTATAGCTAGAGAAGATATCTCTGCTATGAAGAAAAATGTACTTGCTAAATGTTATGGTGGAGATGTATCTCGTAAAAGAAAACTCCTTGAAAAACAAAAAGAAGGTAAAAAAAGAATGAAACAGGTAGGTAGTGTATCTATTCCGCAAGAAGCCTTCCTTACATTGTTAAGTACTGAAGGTAAAGAAAATTAATGAAAGAAAGTTAATGTATCATTATTAATATATTCACTTTCTTTTTCTTTGTCATTTTCTGTATTAAATAATTCTTCTTTCTTAAATAGAGTTTTTTCTTTTCTAAAATATGGTCTTATTTCTTTATATACTGGTATTGCTTTTTTTATAGTTTTTAAAGTATTATTAGTGTTTGTTACTACTGAACCTAAATTTAGACTTTTTATTGTATTTAAAATACTTGTTAATGTCGTTATAATTATCACCTAATATATTATATTTTTTAGTAAATTAAATGTTATAAATAAATGTTTAATTTATTAAAAATAAGTTTAATTTTATTTAAAACTATGTTATACTTTTAATGTATAGAATAAGAAGGAGGATTTTTAAGTGAAAAAGAAAAATAAGAAAAATACTCCTATTACATCTAAACCAAAGACTAAAAAGAAATCTTTTACATTGATAGATGCATTTAAATATATAATAATATTTATAAAAAATATATTTAAGGAGATAATTCTTTTACTTAAGTCTATAGGATTAGGTGTTTTTAGTATATTAGATTTTTTAGTTTCATTTGTAATATCTTTTTTTACATATTTATTTTGGGGTACTAAAAATATATTATTTTCCTTATGGAATTATATAATAAAATTCCCTTTTTCTGAAATATATTATATGTTTAAATCTGTTGTTTATGGATTTATATATATTTTATCTATTATATTTAAAGATTTGCCTATATTAATATATTCTAAATTTAGTAAGTATGTTTATGATGCATATTTAGTTATTAAAAAATGGTATCAAAAGTATAAAGAAAAATTAGTATCTAATAAAAGTGAGAAGCCTCTTAATTCCAAAATTAAAGAATATGTTGTAAATAAATATAATAATATTTCTTTTGTAAAAGAAGCTAGGGAAAAAAGAGAAGCAAGTTTACAAATATTAACTATAAATCAAACTGGTGAAGATGCTCAAAAAAGTGATTCTAAACAAACTTATAGATATTTAGCCAGGAATAAAGAAGGTAAACTTATTACTGGATATTTTGCTGCATTATCAAGATTAGATGTTTATTCTTATCTAATTGATGAGGGACTTGTTGTATATGAAATTGAAACATCATGGGCGATTAATTTCTTTCATACCGAGGCATCTAGTTTAAAAAGGAAAATGACTAATAAAGATTTAATATTCTGGTTAACTCAATTAGCGACTTATATTAAAGCTGGTATACCTTTAGCAGAAGCAGTTAAAATAATTGCTAAACAAGACAAAAGAAGAAAATATAAAGGTGTATATGATTCTGTTATCTATGAATTAACAATGGGTAATACATTTAGTGATAGTTTAAAGAAACAAGGCAATGTATTTCCTGCATTACTTGTAAATATGATAAAATCTTCTGAATTAATTGGTGATATAGAAGGTACTCTTGATGAAATGGCTGATTATTATCAAGAAATAGAAGATACTAAAAAAGCTATTATAAGTGCTATTACATATCCTTGTATTGTATTAGTTTTTGCTGTTGCTGTTATAATATTTTTATTAGTATATATTATTCCTCAATTTGTTGCAGTATATGAATCAATGAATGCTGAATTAAATTCTATTACTTTATTTACTTTAAGAGCATCTGATTATATTCAAAATAATTGGAGAATAATGATATTAGTATTTATAGGCTCAATATTTATATTAATTTGGTTGTATAAAAATATTAAAGAGTTTAGAACTATTATTCAAATAATAGCTATGAAAATACCTGTTATAGGAAAAATGATTATATATAAAGAATTAAGCATATTTGCTAGAACTTTTGCTACTTTAAATAAGAATAATGTATTACTTACTGATAGTATTGACATTTTAAGGAAAATAACTAATAATGAAATATATAGAAATATTATGTATCATACTATAAATAATTTGTTGAAAGGTGAAAAAATGAGTGTTTCCTTTAAGGACCATTGGGCAATACCTGATATAGCATATTATATGATTGTAACAGGTGAATCAACCGGAGAACTTTCTACAATGTTAGAAAAAGTAGGAGAATATTATCAAAAACAGGAAAGAAATATGGTTGCTCAAATCAAAACATTTATTGAACCAGTTATGATAGGTTTTTTAGCAGTAGGTGTTGGATTTATATTAGTATCTGTATTAATACCAATGTTTGGTATATATAATTCTATTTCATAGGGGGAATATATGAATGAAGTTATAATAATTATTTTAATATCAATTTTAGGGCTAATTATGGGAAGCTTTTATGCGTGTATGGGATATAGAATACCAAATAAGGTAAAAATATCTGTTACAAGAAGTTTTTGTCCTAAATGTGGTAAAACATTAAAATGGTATATGAATATACCAGTTTTGTCATTCATATTTTTAAAAGGTAAATGTGCATATTGTCACGAACCTATTAATTATATTTATCCATTTACTGAAATAACTACTTCATTATTGTTTTTATGTAATTATGTTTTATTTGGATTTGGAATAAATTTTTGGTTAAGTATGATTGTTACATCTGCTTTAATGGTTACTATCGTAAGTGATTTTATGTATTTTTATATCTCAGATAGAGTGTTAATATTAAGTGGTTTATCTACTATAATAGTAAGGTATATATTTAATGGATTTAATGCTACTTTTAAATACATTATATATGGAATTATTATATTTATAATTATGTTAATAATTAAATGGTTAGGTAACAAAGCATTCAAAAAAGAATCAATAGGGGATGGTGATATTAAACTAATGGGTATCATTGGTATAATATTAGGACTTACTAATGGATTTATAGCATTATTTATGGGATCTCTTCTAGGATTAATATTTTCTTTTATTATAATTAAAAAAAATAAAGAGGGAATTATTCCTTTTGGACCTTTTCTTCTAATAGGAGCGTTAATAACATTATATTTTTCTGAGATAATAAATATAATTGTTGACAAATTAATTATATAATATTTGTTAAAAACATAAGAAAGTGGTAATATATTAATATGAAGAGAAAAAATGAATTTAGAAAGAATTTTAGTTTTGTATGTAAAAAGAATATTTTAGTAATTATTATGATATTGTTTTTGTGTCCAATATTAGGATTTTCTTATTCTTCATTTGTAACCAATACTAGTAGTTATAGATCAAGCGAGATGTATATTGGAAACCTATTATATTCAATATCTATTTTTGAAGTTCCTACTACTGAATATAGTACAATTACTTATTCATTGACTAATGAAGTAACATTAGATTCAAATACAGAGAAAACAATATATATTAAAGTAACATCATTAAATGAAGTGTCTAATAAATATAAATTAGTTTATGAAACTGAATCAGGTATTAATGTAATGTATGCTAATAATGAAAATTTACCCACTTCAGGTTTGATAACTACTGATCAAGTATCTACATTATTAATAACAAATACAAGTGGTTCATCAAAAACAGTAAAATTTAGAGTCGTTGGGGGATATGCAACTAATGATGTTGCTGATATTACTATTGATTCAGAATATTCGTTTATTTCAAGTGACTATCATAGATTAGATTTTGAAGTAGTAGCATTATATATTGATGGAGAATTAAGTACTGCACTTAATAATACGAAATTATATTCATTATCTACGACAACATCAAATACAACAGGTAATTTAATAAGTGGTTCAACAAATTGTACATATGAAGCAACTCCTTCATATAATACAAATACTAAAACTTTATCAATATCTTCATATGATTCCATTATACAAGGTAATACAAAATGTGTATTATATTTTAATGAACTACATACTTTATCATATGATTCAAATGGTGGAACAAGTTGTTCTGACAAAAATATTATTTATGGAAATCAATATGGTACTTTATGTTCTCCAGCAAAGAATGGATATTCATTTAATGGATGG
>CAZJEW010000045.1:0-7772 GCA_964545285.1 uncultured Clostridium sp. | reverse complement strand
AACTTTTTCTTGACTTTTAGATATATGTATACTTAGAATTTACAAAAAAGATAGATTATTTATTCTATCTTTTTTGATTCTATTTCTTCATTTAATAATTTAACAAACTCATCAACTGATATATTAATCGTCTCATTGCTTCCTCTTTTTCTATAACTAATTGAATGAGAATCTTTTTCTTTATCACCTAAAATTAATGTATATGGATTTTTCTTAATTACGCTTTCTCTCATTTTATAACTTAATTTTTCTTCTCTATTATCTAGTTCAATTCTAAATCCTAAATCTTTTAATTTATTAAATATTTCATTTGAATATTCTAAATGATATTCATTATTTACTGGAATAACATTTATTTGAACTGGACTTAACCATAATGGGAAAGCTCCTTTAGTTACTTCTAATAAATAAGCAATAAATCTATCAATTGATCCAAGAATAGCTCTATGAATAACAACCGGTCTTTTCTTTTCACCGTTTTCATCTATGTAACTTAAATCAAATCTTTCTGGTAATAAGAAATCTAATTGACATGTAGATAATGTTAATTCATGTCCTATAGCTGTTTTGATTTGTACATCTAATTTTGGTCCATAAAAAGCAGCTTCACCGATAGCTTCATCATATTCGATTTTCAAATCATTAAATACACTTCTTAATTTATTTTCGGCTTTATCCCACATTTCATCATCTTGAAAATATTTCTTCTTATCATTCTTATCTCTTAAAGAAAGCCTAAAAGATAGTGGAACAATATTAAAGTCTTTATATACATCAAGTATTAAATGTATTACTCTATCCACTTCATCTTCAATTTGATCAGGTCTTACAAATAAGTGAGCATCATTTTGGCAAAAAGTTCTAACTCTTTCACATCCACAAACAGCTCCGCTTGATTCAAATCTAAAATCATGAGCTAATTCTCCAATTCTTATTGGCAAATCTTTATATGAATGTAAATGATTCTTATAAATAAGCATATGATGTGGACAATTCATAGGTCTTAAAACAAATTCTTCCCCTTCTCTTTCCATAACTGGAAACATATCATCTTTATAATGATCCCAATGACCACTTATTTTATATAAATTAGAAGTAGCTAGACAAGGAGTATAAACATGTTCATATCCCAATTTAATTTCTTTAAGTCTAATATATTCACTCAATTCATGAAATATAAATGCTCCAGCTGGCAAGAACATAGGAAGACCAGAACCAACAAGTTCATGTGACATAAATATATCTAAATCTTTAGCAATTTTTCTATGATCTCTAGACTTACAATCTTCTAAATAATTTAAATAATCATTTAAATCTTCTTCGCTTTCAAAACAAACACCATAAACTCTTTGTAGCATTTTATTATTAGAATCTGCTTTCCAATAAGCACCACTTACTTTAAGAAGTTTAAAATACTTAATATCTTTAGTAGAATTTACATGAGGTCCTCTACATAAATCAATAAAATCTCCTTGTTCATAACAAGAAATAATAGTATCAGATTCATCCATTCTACTTATAAGATCTAATTTATATTTATCATCTTTAAACATTTCTAAAGCATCTTTTTTACTAATTTCTCTTCTTTTAATTAATTTATTATCTTTGGAAATCTTTTTCATTTCTCTTTCAATCTTTACAAGATCATCTTCAGTTAAAGAAATATCTCCCAAATCAATATCATAATAGAATCCTTCATCTATTACTGGTCCTACCCAGAATTTAGCTTCTGGATATAGATGCTTAATAGCATGTGCTAATAAATGGGCACAACTATGATTAAGCATATTTAATTTTTCATCATTTTTAATTTCTTTCATTTTTTCTCCTTTAATATAAATAAAAAGAGATGGTATAAGGAGTCATAACGACGGTACCATCCCTTTATTTAACTTATTTGTTTTATAACGTAAACATCACGTAGGTTATTAACCTCATACAACTGGTAGTAAATATTAAATATATATATTAGTTTTCACCAAACACTAACTCTCTAAAATATATAAATTAATAATCATATCCAATTAATTAATTATATAAGAATATTACCACAAAATATTAAATTATGCAATATCCTTTTCAAGTAACATTCTATAATTATTTGATTCATTCATTTTAATTAATGAATCAATTTTATCTCTTAAATTTCTTAATTCATCTGTAGATAATTCAGCAATAAATTTAGCAACATCTTTAGAAGTAACTTCAGTATGGGTAATTGTACTAATATTAGTATTACTTTCAAAAGGAGTTATTCTTAAAGAATCATCTTCACTCATTTCTCTAGTTGCATATTCAACAGGTGTTTCATATGTATCATAAAGAGTGTAATCAGAAGGTCTTGCTCTATATGGCTCAGGTTTTTCAAATTGAATTTTTGACATTGGTTTAAATATACTTTCATCATCTTTTTCTAATTCAGTTTGTTCAAATATATTTCTTTGCTCATCATGAGTTAACCAATTCCCTGAAACAATTTCTTCATCTACTGCTCTATTTATGGATTCTTTACTTTCAACAAGCTTTACACCCTTTAATCCATAATAAAATGGAATAAATCCTTTTAATATAGCAGCTGCTTTTTCATTAAAAACATATAAACTATTTTTATTTTTTTCTTCATATCCTTTGTCTTTAAGTTTTTCTTCGATTATAGGTTTTAATGCACCTATAACAGTTAAACCATAAGCTGTTGATATTAATTGAGTTACAACATATACTAAAAATATATTACCAATTATTGAGTTACCATTCATAAAGCACATCCCCCTTCATATAAATGCTGTAATATTATAACATATATATTACAGATTGTCAAAATTAGCTTCTTTTATTCTTACTAATTAATTTTTCTTCAACTGTTAAATTTTTAATTCTTTCTATAATTCTTCTAGCTTTAATAGGATCTTTTCCTGATTTACCAGCATCTATTAAATGATTTTCTAATTCATCTATTGAATAATTAGATGTAAAAAAAGTAGTTAATTCATTATCCATTCTATATTGAACTATAGTTCCTAATATATCATCTCTAGACCAAGAAGTATTATTTTCTGCACCCATATCATCTAATAATAATATATCACACATACATATTTCATCTAAAATATCTTCATAAGACCCATCATCAATAGAAGATTTAATCTTTTGAAGTAAAGTGGGATAATAAACATTTACTGTAGAGTAACCCTTTAATGATAATTCATTTAATAAAGCACTTAAAACATAAGATTTACCACTACCAAAAGATCCACTCAAATAAAGTCCTTTTACAGGCTCATTAGATACTTTCTTTTTAAGAAACTCTTTAATATACTTAATAATACCTAATCTTTCCTTTTCATTGATTAAATCACTTAAATTAGCATTTCTTAATACCTTAGGAGTTTCAAAAAATTTAGTATTATTTTTTTTAATATCATTTTTAAAATATTTACAAGGAATATATTCAAATTCAATAATATCTTTATAACATTTAGGATAAAATACATGACCATAATTTTTATTTTTACAATACTCGATACCTTTACAATTCTTACAATTTTTAAGTTCATTAGTGCTATCTTCTAATAAAGATGTATATTTCATAAGAGTATTTTCATCACATTTAAGTCTAGAACACATTTTAGTAAAATTCTCTGATTTAGTTGCTAAAAGAAACTCTTTTCTTAAGTTATCATTCATATATCTTCTACTTTTATTAGCGGTATTTTTTAATTCTTTCATTTTCTAAACTCCTCGATAAATTCTTTAAAATCATTATTATTTTCAGTTTCACTGCTAGATTCAATTTTTTCATTAAACCAAGCTGGTATAATTTCTTTTTTATTAGACTTAATCTCTTGTGTTTTATGTTTTTTCTTGTGTTCCTTTTCAGCTATTTGCATTGCTTCTAAAGCAGTTTCAATATTACTCCTTTTCCATTGACCAGCAATAGTTTCAACATATGATTTAATTAATTTATTGTTATTAGTTCTAAGAACATAATCTATTAAAACATTAACTACTGCAGGATTAAGTTTAACATCTATAAGAAGATTCTCTAATATTGACATATCCCTATCGGTAGGTTTAGCACCTTTATATTTACTTTTTAGGAACTCATATGGAGACATACTTTCAAATACTTTAATAATTCTTCCTCTCTTACTATTGTTTCCATCAATATCTTTTAAATATTCTGGTTGAGATTTAAATAATAAACTAGGAAGCCTATTATCATTATTAAATTGATAATATTTTTTACAATTCTTTCTTAATTCATCTCTATCAATATTACCTTTTTCATTTAAAGAAGCTCTAATTAAATCAGCCATAGACACTGGATCTATTTCATATAAAAAAGATAAATTAATAATTAATTCTTTATTAATCTTATTTAAACACTTTTCATTAAACATATTCTTCGGTATTGAAGATACTAATATATCAAAATTATAATCGAATTCATAATCTAATAATAGTCTATTCTTTGAAGTAATATCTTCACCATTTAATTCCATTTCAGTGTATTTAGATGACTTAAAAACTTCATCAAAAGAATATGAAATATCTTCATAATCTTTTAAAGAAATATGAGGAGATTTAAAATAATCAATAAGTCTATTATATTCAGTTTTTCCAACATTATTATATAACACTACATTAAATATTGGATGAGAAAAAAATTCAGAAGCAGACACCGGACTATATAGTTCATATATATAATAATTTACATTACCTTGCATGTAATAAGTTTTAATTAAACCTATACCTTCTAATTTAATTCTAGCTTCTTTAATATTATCAAGAGTTAAACTCATACTAGTCATTAAATGATGATGAGTAAGTTCTGAAGAAACATATGAAGAATTGCATATTTCACTTTGAAGTTTTAAATATAAAGAAATAGCTATATTACCTATAATAGGCATATATAACATATTTAATATTAATTTATCATGTTCACTTAATAAACTTTTATCAAGAACTTGATAAATATCTGCTGGATATAATGGAATCTTCTTCATAATATTTACCTCTTTAAACATATTATACTAAAAATATATAATATTTAAAAGAATTTTTGACATTTTTAATATTATTTGATAATATTAACGCGGAGGGTGAAATATTCACGGCGCTTATAATTGTGAATCAAGTAGGTCTCCTTTTTATTTGAAATTATTTAAATATTCATTTAATTCTTCTGCTACACTCAAAGGTAATATTTGATTTAAATCATATATGGAAGCTTCTTTCATTTTAGAAACACTTCCATATTTTTTTATTAGTTTCTTTTTCCTAACTTCACCTAATCCATTAATATTATCAAGAACACTTGATATACTTCCTTTGCTTCTAATTTCTTTATGATAATTAATAGTAAATCTATGAACTTCTTCATCAATTCTAGAAAGTAATCTAAATATATTAGAATGCTTATCAATAGAAATTTCATTTAAAGAATCATCAACAATAGTAACAGGACTATGATGACTATCCTTTTTAACTCCAATAATTTTAATATTCAAACCTAACGAATTAATAGTATCCTTACAAGCATTAATTTGATTAGATCCACCATCTACAATTATTAAATCAGGTTTAATTAAATTATCATTCAATACTCTAAAATATCTTCTATAAATAACTTCTTTCATAGAAGCAACATCATCATTCTTATCAAAACTTAATTTAAATTTTCTATAATCTTTTTTAGAAGGAATACCATCAATAAATGTAACCATTCCTGATACAGTAAATGTTCCAAATAAATTAGAATTATCAAATGCTTCAATAATATGTAATTTATCTAAATCCAATAAAGTTTTTAATTCTTCATTAGCATTTTCTGTTATCTCTTCATTACTATAGATAAGTTTAATGTCATTTTCATAACTAATTTTAGCATTATTATAAGCCATATCAAATATTTTCTTTTTATCACCTCTATATACATTAATAACTTTAGAATTAATAACACAAGAAAGCATATTTTTATCAACTATAAGAGGAACAATAACCTCTTTAGGAGCAATATTACCTTTAGAATAAAAAGATGAAATATAGTATTCTAAAGTATCCTTAATATCGTTAATAACTGGAATTATTTTATTATTCATACCAACAATTTTACCATTTCTTAAAAACAATATAACTATACAAATATAAGAATTATTAAAATAATAATTAATAATATCCCTATTAATAGAATCAGAAATTTCTACACTTTGAGATTTAAAAACATAATCAATATAATCGAAATCATCCTTAAGTTCTTTGCAAACTTCATAATTCATAACTTTAGAATTTAATTCAATTTTTTCATTAAGCTTATTAATTAATAATTTATCATTACCATTAAGAATTGATAATATCTCATTATTAAGATAAGAAATATCAATATTAGGATTCTCACAATAACCTAAACATTCTCCAATATGATAATATAAACAAACCTTTTTAGGAACAGAATTACACTTTCTTAAAGGATAAAGTCTATTAATTAAATTTACAAGTCTTCTTGCAGCATATACATTAGGATAAGGACCAAATAAATGACTATGTTTCTTATTAATATTAATTTCTCTTTTAACTATTAATCGAGGAAATTTTTCATTAGTAAATTCAATATAAGGATAAGTTTTATCATCACGAAGTAATATATTATATTTAGGATCATACTTTTTAATAAGGTTAAGTTCTAATATAAAAGCTTCAGTTTCACTATTAGTAACAATATATTCAAAATATGCTATTTCAGAAACAAGTTTTTTAGTCTTACCAGTAACTCTTCCATTAAAATAACTTTTAAGTCTATTAAATAAAATTTTAGCTTTTCCAACATAAATAACTACACCATCACTATTATGCATAAGATAGCATCCACTCTTTTTAGGAACATTAGCAAGTTCTTTTTTAAACATAATTTTACCTATAGTAAACCTTTCTACAAATATTATACCAAAATATATTTAAAAGATTAATAATTTATATTATAATTTATATATGAATGAGATTAATAAAAGTTATTTAGAAATTAAAAAATCAAAATTTTATAGTTATATTTACAATATTAATAAAGAAGAAGATATAACTATTATTTTAAATGAATTAAAAAAAGAAAATAAAAAATGCAAACATATAGTATATGCATATAAAATTGGATCTATAGAAAGAAGTTATTCAGATAAAGAACCAAATGGAACAACAAGAGGATTATTAGAAGTAATAAATAGAAATGATTTAAATAATGTAATGATTGTAGTAATAAGATACTTTGGAGGAATACTTTTAGGAAGTGGACCACTTACAAGAGCATATACTAAAGTAAGTTCTATGCTAATAAAAAAGTGAACTACTGTTCACCTTTATTATCTTTATAATTCTTTAAATCTTCTAAACTATCCTTTAAGAACTTATTAATAATAATTTCTTCTTCTTTAGGATTACTAATTAAAGAAACACATATTCCTTTATCATCTTTTTCAACTTCAATAACGTTATTTTCACCACCAAAATCAGTTATTAATGCATATTGTTTATCATTATATTCTATCGTTCTAAGAACAGAATACTTTTTACCATTATCTAATGTAATAGTAGTATTTTTCTCTAACATACACTTCTCCTTTAAATCTTTACTAGAATAATATAACATAAATATTAAATTAATTCAAATTATATTAAAATATTTTATCACTTATTTATAAAAATTATTATATAAATAAACGAAAGATAATTATCTACAAATATTGTCGCTTAAAGCATTAACTTCAGTGGAATGATTT
>CAZJEW010000044.1:0-7904 GCA_964545285.1 uncultured Clostridium sp. | reverse complement strand
ATTTGATATTATTTTTATAAAATAAATGTTGACATTTAGACATAAATGTAGTAATATTTTTTTCATACGTTAATTTAATACATGGTTCAATAAGGGAGGTAAAATGAATATAAGTGAAACTGACTTTAAAGAAGAACAAAAATATCTAGAATTAACAACAAAACTATTACGTTATACGATTTCAGATTTAGCACAAGATTTATATGACAACGAGGAAAAGCAAAAAGAGTTTAAAAAGTATGTTTGGGATACTAAACAAGAACTTGATCCTACTGAGATGAAAACGATTCTATCAAATAATGATCAAGAAATAGACAACTTGGAAATGAAAGCAAAATATTATAAAAAACTCTATAAAATTCAAAATTCTCCATATTTTGGAAAAATAACAGTAACATTAGAAGATGAAAATATTGATAATATTTACATAGGCCTTACATATTTAACTAAGGATACTAAAAATATTATATATGACTGGCGAGCACCTATATCTTCTATTTTTTATGATTATGAAAATGGTCCGTGTGAATATGAATCCCCAGGTGGAATTATAAAAGGAATGCTTCATAATAAAAGGCAATTTACTATAGAAGAATCCAAAATAATAAGAGTATTTGATTCAAAAATAACTATACAAGATGAATTACTTCAAGAAGTGCTTTCAAATCACAATTCAGATTATATGAAAAACATAGTAAATACTATACAAGCAGAACAGAATCAAATAATAAGAAATGTAAAAGATAGAAATTTAATCGTTCAAGGTATAGCTGGTTCCGGTAAAACAAGTGTAGCGCTTCATAGAATAGCATTCTTATTATATAAGATTAAAAATCTTACTAGTGATAAAGTATTAATATTTGCACCAAACAAAGTATTTAGTGAATATATATCAAATGTACTTCCAGAATTAGGAGAAGAAAATACAAAAGAAACAACATTTAGTGATTTTTTAGAAACATATATTACAGAATATAATGATATAGAGAGTTTTACATCATTTATAGAAAGATATTATAAATATAATGAACCATTCATAGATTTAATTAAATTTAAACAATCCGATGAAATTATTAAAGTAATGGATGAATATATAAAAGAAATAAACAATAAAGTAGAATTTACAGATGAAATATTTAATCATGATTTATACATAACTAAGAAAGAACTAAACAAATATTTAAAAGAAAGATACTCTTCTATTCCACTATTCGAAAGGATTGATGAAATAGCTTTAAAAATAGCAGAAAAAGAGTTTAATAACAATAAATCAAAAGCAAGACAAATAAAAAAATGGTTAAAAGAAAGATTAAATACTTCATTAGACTATAAAACACTATATAAAAACTTTTATACATCAGAATCATTTATAAATGCATACACTAAATCAGTACCAGATTCATATATAAATAAATTAAATAACAAAACAATTTCATATGAAGATGCTTGTTTATTTGTTTATATGAAAAATTTATTAAAATTCTTAGGAAATGATTATTATATAGAACAAACAATAATAGATGAAGCACAAGACTATAATAAACTTCAATATATATTACTAAAGAAAATATTAAAGAAAAGTAAATTTACAATATTAGGAGATATTAATCAAACAATAAATCCTTATTATCACTACTCTTCACTAAAAGATTTAGATGAAATATTTAATGAAAGTGTAAAATATTTAGAGTTAACGAAAACATATCGTTCAAGTCCCGAAATAATAGAACATACTAATAAAATATTAGGTCTAAATTATATATCAGCAATAAGAAGAGACAATCATATCCCAGTAGAATTTAAAATAGAAGATGATATTAATGAACAATTAACAAAAGATATTAAAAATCTTCAAAAAGATAATAAAAGTATTGCAGTAATAACAAAGACAGATGAAGAAGCAAATAAAATATTCACAAGACTTAAAAATAATTTTGAAGATATATCGTTAATTACAAGTAATACAAAAACATTTACAAGAACATTAGTAGTAATACCATCATACATGGCAAAAGGATTAGAGTTCGATGCTACTATAATATATACAGAAAAAGATAATACATATACTTATAATGAAAGATACTTATATTATGTATCATGTACAAGAAGTCAACATCACTTAATAATTTATAATCAAAAATCCTTATAGCAATTATAAGGATTTTTTAATACATATTATCTACTTCTGTGAACATCATAACTATTAAATAATGGTTTACCTGATTCCATAATAACATTGTAATAACAATGATTATTTTGATTATAACCTATAGAACCACTACCATATATATCAGTTTTGCATTGTATAACTTCTACATTCAAATTATACTCAGAAGCAATATCAATAAGTTGTTGAATATGTTTTTCCTCTGTATAAGGTCCAGTAAATAATTCTATACTTTCAATTTCTCCAGATACTTCACCAATAACTGCTTTATAATTATCAAGTTCAATCTCTTCTTTAGTAGCTAATATATGTAAAAGAACAGTTGAATAATTCAAATGAACTAATGCTGCTATACAAGTTTTAATATCTCTTGTATAAATAATAGGCTGTTCATTAGATGTTTCATCATAATCATCTACATATACTTCAGTATAATTCTCATCCATTTTCTAACTCCTCACTTACTTCAAACTGACTAGTATATAAAGTATAATAATATCCTTTTTGTTTTAATAACTCGTCATGAGTTCCTGACTCCAGTATACTTCCATGTCTAATAACAATTATTCTATCACTATTAACAATAGTTGACAACCTATGTGCTATAACTAAAGAAGTTCTATTTTCCATGAGAGTATTCATAGATTTATTTATTAAGTATTCAAGTCTTGTATCAACATTACTAGTTGCTTCATCGAGTATCAATATTTGAGGATCTGCTACTAAAGCTCTGGCTATTGTTAATAATTGTTTTTCACCAGCAGAAATATTATTTGTTTCCTCATTTATTTCAAAATCTAGTCCTTTAGGAAGGCCATTAATCATATGAAGTATTTTTGATTTATTTAATATTTTATTTAAACTCTCATCACTAATCCTATCATCAAATACAATATTGTTCTTAATAGTACCTTCAAATAACCAAGTATCTTGAAGAACCATACTAACAATTTCTCTATAAGATGATTTGTCTAAATCTTTAATATTTACCCCATCTATTAATATTTCTCCACTGTAGTTGTCATAAAAATTCATAAGTAAGTTAACAATGGTAGTTTTACCCGCTCCTGTTTTACCAACAATAGCTATCTTTTGACCTTTTTTAATTACTAAATTAAAATCTTTTAATACCGGTTTGTCTTTTACATAGCTAAAATTAATATTCTTAAATTCTATTGTATTATTAAATGTGAATTTATTTATTTTTCCGTTGTTTTCTTCTTCTAAATCTAATATTTCGTTAACTCTATCTAATGAAGCTATAGCCATTTGTAAATTAGAAATTACTTGAGCAATAACATTCATAGGTCTATTAAAATCTTTTAGATATTGAATAAATGATTGTATAGCACCTAACCTCATCTTTCCAGTTATAACTTTATAAGCACCTAAACAAACAATAATAATATAGTTTATATTTCCTAAAGCTTTGTTAAAAGGAACTGCTAAAGACGAATAAAAACTACTTTTATAACCATAATTAGCTAACAAAGAACTTTCTTTATCAAATTTCTTATTAAAATAATTTTCTTGATTAAAAGATTTAATGACATCGTTATTAGTAATAGTCTCTTCTACAAAAGAATTAACATTCCCTATTGCTTTCTGATTTAATTCAAAATACTTTTGAGTTTTTTTAACAATAACAGAAAGTAATATATATGTAAAAGGTATAACTATTATTGTAAGAAGAGCTAAAGTGGAATCTAAAACAAACATCATAATTATAACAGATAATATTAATGCTACATTATATATTACTTCTGGAATAACTTCTGTTAAATTATCTGTTAATCTTTCAATATCATTAGTTATTTTACTAATAATATCTCCTTTTTTCATAGTATTTAATTTCATTAATTTGATTTTATTTAATTTATTAATTATTTTATTTCTATAATCATATCCTATTTTTTGACCTAGTCTACTTGATAAATAACTTTTAAAATATGTACTTCCTGCATCAAATAAATGACAAAATAATACTATGCTTAATACTTTAATTATATATGTATAATTAAATGATAAATTATTAGTAATAGAATTATATAAACTATCTGTTGCAAATCCTAAAAAGTAAGGCGCTAAAGATGAAAATAAAGCTGCTAGTAAACAAAACATAATAATTAATATATATTCTTTTTTATATAAAGATACTACCTTAAAAGTCTTTATAATAACCTCTTTAAAAGACATAGTTTTTTCTTTTTTCATTATAAAGTCTCCTTTCTTTGTGAAAGGATAAATTCTTTAAATACTGAACTATTTTTACTTAAATAATCATAGTTACCAATAGATTCTATCTTACCTTCATCTATTACAATTATTCTATCAGAATCTTTAATAGTACCTACTCTTTGAGTTACAATAACTAACATCTTATCATGATATTTATTTTTAAGTTCAGTTCTAATTTTTTTATCAGTTATATAATCTACTGCACTAAAAGAATCATCAAATAATAATATTTCACCTTTTTTAAGTAAAGCTCTAGCAATAGACATTCTTTGTTTTTGTCCACCACTTAAATTAACAGCAGATTGTTCTATTTCATAATTATATCCCTCTTTATTATCACTTACAAAATCATCTATAGAAGCTATTTTCAATGCTTCATCTAATTCATTAGTACTATATTTATGTTCAAATGTTAAATTTTCTTTTATAGTACCTTTAAATAATAATGCTTTTTGAGGAGTATAAGAAAATATATTTCTTAACGATTCAATATCATATTCTTTGATATCTATACCATTAATAAGAATATTTCCTTTAGTAGGATCAATATGTCTTAATAGTAAATTAATCATAGTAGTTTTACCACTTCCTGAAGATCCTATAATACCTATTCTTTCTCCTTTTTCTATTCTAAAATTAATATTTTTAAGTAAATAATCTTCAGCATCATAATACTTAAAATATACATTTTTAAATTCTAAACTTTCTAAATTAGTTATTTTTAAACTACCATTATTTTTAATACTAGGATTTATATTTAATATTTCATTTATTCTTTTAAATGATACTAATACTCTAGGAATATTAAGAATAATAACTAGTAACATTAAGAAACTCATAAGTACAGTAGACATATATTGTATGAATGCCATCATAGATCCTATCTCAAGGGTTCCATTAGATAAATACTTACCGGATATATACACTATTACTATAGTAGCTATATTAATTGTTAGTATCATTAATGGTTGAATTAAATATAATATTTTATTTAAAAAAACATTTAATTTCATATTCTCTGTATTAACATTATTAAATCTATTTTTAAAATATTTTTCTTTATTAAAAGATTTAATAACTCTAAGTCCTGATAATATTTCTCTAGTTTTTGCATTTAATTCATCTAATAATTGTTGAACTCGTTCAAATTTAGGAAACACAGCTCCAAAAATAAATGCAAGAGCAACAAATAATACTATTATTGATACTATTACAATAGGTGCTAAAGAAGGAGCTGTTTTATATCCCATAATAGATGCTCCTATTCCCATAACAGGAGCAAAAATCATAAGTCTTAATCCAAAACTAAAAGTGGAAGTTATATTACTTACATTATTAGTGCTTCTTGTTATTAATGTTGATGCACCAAAAGAATCAATTTCTTTTTTACTAAGAGAGTTTATTTTTGTATATAACGCTTTTCTTATATTATACCCATATTTATTAGAATATTTAGATGTAGAAAACACTACTATGATATTTGCAAGTAAACAAATAATAGTTATTATTATCATTAAAATAGCTTTTGTTTTAATAAATGAAACATCAGAAGAACTAATACCTTTGTCTACTATTTCACTCATTATACTAGGTAATTTTAATTCAGCATATACTTGAATTATAGAAAATATAATCATTAACCAAATATATTTACCTAAACCTTTCATCAATCTAATTATTTTCATTCTTTCCTCACATTATAAAATTAATAATTTCATTCATAATATATATTTTATCCTCGGGTATTCTAAGAATATCATCTTTATATATTAATAATCCTTTATCAATAGCCTCGTTTATTTTAAATACTTTGAATATGTTATATTTAAATTTATTATTGAAATGTTCTACACTTATTCCATCAAGCATTCTGAGACCTAAAATAAGCTCATTTTCCATATCTTCAGTTGTAGATACTAATAATTCATTTAATCTATATTCTTCTTTTAAATATTTATTTAAATTTCTGGTATTTTCATATCTAATACCATTTATATATCCATGAGAAGCAAGACCAAATCCATAGTATTCTTCATTTTTCCAATATGTTTTATTATGAATACTTTCAAAACCCTTAATAGCAAAATTAGATATTTCATAATGATGAAATCCATACTTATTAGTCTTTTTAAGAATATATTCATACATTTTAGCTTCTAAATCTTCATCAATATTTTTATCATTACTATTTTTAACCATAGTATGATCTTCTATTATTAATGAATATGTACTTATATGTTCAACATTAAGTTTAAGAAAGCTTTTAAGATCTCTTTTCATCATAAAAAAGTTTTCTACAGGTAATGCATACATAAAATCAACATTAATGTTATCAAATCCATATTTCCTACATAAAGAAATATTTTTAATAACTTCTTCTTTAGTATGAGATCTATTTAAATATTTTAATTTATCTTTATTAAGTGATTGGACACCAATGCTAAGTCTATTCACTTTATTTTCTTTTAATATAGAAAGTAATTCACTATTAATATCATCCACATTACATTCAAAAGTAAATTCATATTTTGAATCTAATATAAACAATTTAATAATATTGAAAAGCTTAATTAAATTATTAGTGCTTAAAGATGATGGAGTTCCACCCCCAACATATATTGTTTTGACAACATCACCTTCATAATAATTTAAAACTTCTTTACTTAAAGTATCTATGTATTCATTTGCCCAATTATCATTATAATAGAACTTACAAAAATCACAATATGAACATATACTTTTACAAAAAGGAATATGAATATATACACTTCTCATTACTATTACCTCATGATTATTATATCATTATGAAAAGATTGTTTCAATAAAAAAGAAACTTTATAAAAGTTTCAATTTAATTTACTCTTTATTATTGAACTAGCTTTTCCCATATCAGCTTTTCCTTTTATTTTAGGAGTTAATTCTTTCATAAGTTTACCCATATCTTTTATAGAAGAAGATTCTGTACTTTTAATAGTTTCATCTATTATTTTTATTAATTCTTCCTCACTTAATTGAGCAGGTAAATATTTTTTTAATAAATTAATTTCTCTTAATGCATTATCTACTAAATCTTGTCTATTTCCTTTTTTAAAGTCTACGATACTTTCATTAAGAGTTTTAGTTTGTCTACTTACTACTGTTATAACTAAGTCATCCGTAATACTATCTAATTTACTATTAATTCTCTCTAAATCAATAGCACTTTTAAGCATTCTGATAGTTCCAAGAGATTCTTTATCTTGGCTTTTCATTGCTTCTTTCATATCAGTTACTATAGTTTGATATAACATTATAGTACCTCCTTAGTCATTTCTTTTTTTATTATGTTTTCTAGCATTTTTAATGCCTTCTTTAATAGCTTCTCTTCTAACTACTCCTGGCTTAGAATATTCTTTTCTTTTTTTACATTCTGAAGGGATGCCACTTCTTTGTACTTTCATTTTAAAACGTTTTAAAGCGTTTTCAATATTTCCATCTTTAACATCTACATGAGTCATTT
>CAZJEW010000043.1:0-8181 GCA_964545285.1 uncultured Clostridium sp. | reverse complement strand
AAAAAAATTACAGAATAATCTGTGATTTTTTTTATCTTGTTCTATTTATTTTATCAAGTTTATTTTGTTTCTCTTTTAATTTAATATAACTATTTTTAATTTTATCTTTTTTTATTTGTGGAGTATAATCTCTATAAGTATTAAATAAAGTAATATAATCTTGATAACAAATATTACTTAATCTATCATTAATGTTACATTTTAGTAGCTTTTTTATATGCTTTAATTGTTCATAGGTTAATATTTCTTTTACATTATCTTTGATATTAGTCCCATTATTAGAAAAAATATTTGCTAAAAAATTAAAATATTCTTCTATTGGAACTTTTTTTATATCACAATATTCTTTCTTATGAAAGTGAACAAATACTATATCAACATTAGGAACTGGATCAAAATCTGTATTATTAAATTCATATATTATATTTCCTTCATATAATGGCTTAAATAGTAAAGACTTCATACATTCATATTCTTTACCTAAGTACATATAAGCAGCTTCTTTTTGCATAATGAAGTAAAAATCATTAATATATTTATAATTATCTAATATCTTATTAAATATATTGCTAGTAATATTAAATGGTATGTTAGAAATAATAGTAGTATTTTTATTAAATTCATATTCTAAAAAATCTCCGTATAATAAATATTTTTTATCTATACATTTTAGTAAATTATTATATAATTCTTTATCGTACTCAATAGAAATAACGTTATTATATCTTTTTATTAATTCATTGGTAATAATTCCTTTACCAGGACCTATTTCTAAAATATTACTATCTTTACTAATATTAATTAAATCTAATATTTTTTCAACCAATTTTTCATCTTTTATAAAGTTTTGAGATACAGATAAGTTGTTCATATAACACCTCTAATATTCATTATATCATATATCAAAAAATGTTGACAAATAATATAAAAGAATATAATATAATTTATGAAAAGAGAAAATCATGAATCTA
Source organism: uncultured Clostridium sp. (assembly GCA_964545285.1). Lineage (GTDB taxonomy): Bacteria > Bacillota_I > Bacilli_A > RF39 > UBA660 > CAG-1000. The sequence continues at coordinate 7,210 of CAZJEW010000043.1, read as the reverse complement.
ATTGAATTATGCAATGTTTCTAAGGTATATCAAAAAGGAAAATATGTTATATCAAAATTAAACCTTTCTATTAAAAAAGGTGATTTTGTTGTAGTTATTGGACCTTCAGGATGTGGAAAAACAACTCTATTAAATATGATTGCTGGTTTGGAAGAAATAACTGAAGGCACTTTAAAAATCAATGATGTTGTTTATAATGATATAGAACCAAAAGATAGAAACATATCCATGATTTTTCAAAATTATGCTTTATATTCATATTTATCTGTTTATGATAATATGGCATTCCCACTAAAGAATAAAAAAGTATCATCTAAAGAAATAGAGAATATAATTAATAAAACATCTAAAATGTTAAAAATTGAAAATTTATTAAATAGAAAGCCTTCACAATTATCAGGAGGAGAAAAACAAAGAGTAGCCATTGGAAGAGCTATTGTAAGAAATCCTATAGTTTTTTTAATGGATGAACCATTAAGTAATTTAGATGTTAACTTAAGAAATGAAATGAGAGAAGAAATTAAAAAATTACATGATGAACTAAATACAACAATTATTTATGTTACTCACGATCAAATAGAAGCTCTTACTATGGCAAACAAGATAGTTGTTATGGATAAAGGTGTAATTCAACAAATAGGTTCTCCTCTAACAGTATACGATAATCCTAAAAATGAATTTGTTGCATGCTTTTTGGGCAATCAAAAAATGAATATTTTTGAAAATATTAAATATAAAAAAACGGGAAGTACTTTATTAATAGATTTATATGGATACAAATTTAAAAAAAGTATCAAAAAAGGTTTAATGATTAATGATATAGACATTGGTATTAGAAGTGAAAATATTAAATTAGTTGGGAGTGATGATGATGGTATAATTGTTCACATTGATTATTATGAATTAATAGGAGAGTATTATATATTAACAGGAAACATTAATTATAACAATCAAAAAATAATCATTAAGTTAAAGTTAGATAGCGATGATTATAACAAAGATAACAAAATATTAAAAGCAAAACCCATTAATAGTAAAGTATTACTATTTGATGGTAAAACAAAGGAGAGAATTTATGAAAAATAAAATTATTAGTACTTTAGTAATAATTGCTATTATAATTGTTACTATATTGTTTATTAAAAATAGAAACAATGATAATAGCAAAAAAATAATTATATGGGCATACGATAATACTGCTTCAGCTGCTGAAAAAGCAATCGAAATATATAAAGAAAAATATCCTGATAATGATTATGATTATGAAGTTGTTAAAATAGGACAGGAAGATATGGTCGAAAAATTAAAAGTTCAATTAGCAGCTGGTTCACTTGATACATTACCAAATATATTTTATGATGAGGATTACAATTTTTTAGAATATGTTTCATATTATACTGATTATTTTGTAGATTTAACTGATTATATTAATACAGAAGATTATATGGATTTTAAAATGATTAATGTAACATATAATAATAAAATTTATGCTATACCATTTGATTCTGCAGTTGGAGTAACATTTTATAGAAAAGATATAATAGAAAAAGCTGGTTTTACTGAAGAAGATTTAACAAATATTACTTGGGATGAGTATATAAAAATTGGTAAAAAAGTTAAAGAAGTAACTGGATATTATATGTTGCCCATAGCTCCATCTGGAGACATGGAAGGAAGACTTATGTATCAATCAGCTGGAACATGGTTCTTTGATGAAGAAGGAAAAGCTAATATTGCAAACAATAAAGCTTTTGAAGATACATTTGTTACGTTAAAAAAATTATTTGATTCAGGAATTGTTTATAGAGCATCTAGTTGGGATGATATTATATCATCTATCGCTAACCAAAAAATAGCGTCTTTAGTTGGTGCAAGTTGGTGGTCTCCAATTATTAGTGAATATAAAGATCAAAGTGGCTTATGGAGAGTTACTACAATGCCTAAAATAGGAATAGGAGAAGGATATTCAAATGTTTCAAATTTAGGTGGTGGAAATTGGTTTGTTATAAACAAAAATAATAAAGAAGAAGCTATTAAATTTGCTACAGAAACATTTGGTACAAGTTCAGAATTAATTAATTATATGGCAGATGAATTTTCACTTATTACTGTTAATAAAAATATAATTAATGAATTAGATGATGGAGGAACTGAATTCTTTGGTAATCAAAAAATTAATTCATTAATGGCAACTTGGAGTAAAGATATTATACCTGTCAAATATGGATTACATACATACGAAATTACATATACAGTAGGAGAATCTGCTGAAAAGTATATAGATGGAAAAATTACTTTAGAACAAGCTATAAAAGAATTACAAGAGGAAGCAGAAAAAATAGTAGCAGAAGATTAAAATGTATAACAATTCTAATGATAAAAAGTTAATTAAGTTTATTTTACCAAGCATTTTAATTATATGTTTAATTACATATATTCCTTTATTGTACTCTATATATTTATCTTTATTTAAAGGTAGAGGTCAAAACTTAACATATGCTGGTTTATATAATTATAAATTATTATTAGATGATTCAACATTCTTTATTACATTAAAAAACTCATGTATATTTACCATTATACTGTTGCCATTGTTAATATTTTTTTCTATGTGGATATCACTAAAAATCACTAAAATTAAAAATACTAAAATACAGAATATATTTATAACTATATTTTATATCCCATGTATTACTTCGCCAGTAGCATATTCTTTATTCATTAAACAACTTTGTTATAATGAAGGCTTTATTTCTTCTATATTAACGAAATTAAATATGTTATCGAATTATTCAGGAATATTGCAAAGTGTTTGGGGAGCAAGATTAGTAATTATATTTATTTGTTTATGGGCTTGGAGTGGTTTTTATATATTATTATTTATTACAGCAATTAAAAGCATTAATGAAGATGTTTACAAAGCAGCTAAAATTGATGGAGCATCAAATTATAAAATATTTAGTAAAATAGTATTACCAAGTATAAAACCAGTTATAGTATTAATTACAGTATTATGTGCAACTAGTATAATACAAATATATGTTGAAAGTTCAATAATTACAAAAGGTGGGCCTCAATTAAGCACATTAACTATGGTTAGCTATTTGTATAAAAAAGCATTTACATATGTATCTCAATATGGATATTCTTCGGCTATAGGAATCTCTATATTTGTTATATGTATGTTAATAAGCATTTTATTAATAAAAAAAGGAGATAAAAATGAAGAAAATAGTAACTAAATATTATAATATTATTTCAATCTCTATTTTATCAATTATAATGTTTATTCCTTATGCAATTTTATTATTATCTTGTTTTAGTACAAATGCTAGCATTAAAGGAAATAGAATATTATATGATTTATCATTTAATAATTTTATTAATAATTTTAATGAATTATTGCAAATAGATAACTTTCTATCATCATTAAAGAATTCATTTATAGTATCATTGTTAGCTATGATAATAGGTGTTTTAATATCTTCTTTAGCTGGTTATGCATATACAATCTTTAAAACAAAATATAGTAATAAGTTATTTATGCTATCATTTATATCAATGATGGTTCCATTATCAACAATCGTTGTTCCTCTTTTTATCATTTTTAAAAACATTAATATTTTAGACACTTATTTTTCAGTAATAATTACTTCTTTATCATTACCTTTTTCAATTTATTTATTTAAACAAAATACAAAATTTATGCCGATAGAATTAATAAAAGCTGCAAGAATGGATGGATTAAATGAATTTGAAATCTTTTATAAAGTTTATATACCTTGTATGAAACCTGTATTTATAACAAGCGGATTATTAATATTTATTGATTCTTGGAGTTCATTATTATTGCCAGTAGTTTTACTCCAATCACAAAGTAAATTTACAAATTCGATATTTTTAAATAGTTTATCTGGTATATGGCAGAGTAATTATGCAGTACTTATGCTTGCATTAGTCATTTCGACATTACCTACGATTATATTATTTATTATTTTTCAAAAACAATTTAAAAGTTGTTTAACTGGAATACATTAATTATTTCAATTGATTTTTAAATATTAATAATATATAATATTATTATAGGAAAATAGAATATGAAAAAGGTTAAAGAATTTTTAAAACTAAATAATGAAGATATTGTTATTATTTCTTTAGCAGCAATGTCTTTTTCTTTTGGAATATGGGTAAATTATAGACAATTATGGTTACAAAGTATTGGATTTGATATACAAAGTATTAGTAAAATATTATCAGTATCCCTAATATGCAGTTCAATAATTATTTTTTTTATTAGCTTTTTTTCAACTAAAATAAACCTTAAAAATCTAATATTACTGTCTACTATATTAAGAGCTATATCAATAGTTTTTTTGGCATTAACAAATATATCTATTATTATAAAAGCATCTATGCTTCTGTGTATTATGTGTGAGAATATCTATGGAGTAGCATTTTATCCTTTTTTATCAACTATTAATAAAAGCAATGAAACATATAAAAAACATGTATTAGTATCATATTTTTCAAAAGATATAGCAGTAATATTTTGTGGACTTATGTTAGGCGTAACATTAGGAAAAGTAGTGTTTGATTATAACACTTGCTTATTTTTATCATTAATATTTACATTAATTTCTGGAATTATACTTCTATTATATGAAGAAGATAAAGTTACTAAAAAAAGAAATGTTTTGCCACTTAAGAAAGCATTTAAAAATTTAATTAAAAATAAAAATATTAATTTCTATTTAATAGGACAATTTATAAGTGAAGTAGGATATTCTATAGTATTTGGAATGATGATGTTACTTTTAACAAACTTTTTAGGATTTAATGTTTCAGTTGCATCAATATTTATTATTGTATGTAATTTATTAGGAAGTATTACATGTTCATTATTAAATAAAGTAAGTGGAAAATGGTCATCAAAATTATGTACATTTATAAAATATAGTAGTAGATCATTTATGTATATACTAGCATATTTAAGTGGGTCAGTTACCATGTTTATTATTGCAATAATTGTTGCATATATATCTACAAGAATATTAGATGATAAAGTAAATGGTGTATATATAAGAAAAATAAGAACCGATAGTCAATTCTTATTTGGAAATATTAGATATTTTGTATTATGTATTGCTGATGGATTAGGTATTTTCATTGCAGGTATACTTTTAGATATATCAATATCTTTATTATTTTTAACATCAGCAATAATAACTATTATATCTATGTTAGTATATATGTTTCTTTGTAAAGAATAAAATAAAAAGATTGCATTTTATTAATAATTGTAGTAATATTAGATAGAAGTTTCTTCTTAGTCTTGGATACCTCTTATCCTTGAACTCAGAATTAACGGATATATTAGTAAAGGAGGAAATGTTATTATGGCTTTAAGTAAAGATAAAAAAGCAAACATAATAAGCGAATATGCTAGAGGTAAATCTGATACTGGTAGTGTTGAAGTTCAAGTTGCAATGTTAACTGAAAGAATTAATACATTAACAGAACATATGAAAGAACACATTCATGATTATCATACTAAATTAGGTTTACAAAAAATGGTTGGAAAGAGAAAAAAATTACTTTCTTACCTAAAAGATGAAGATGTAGCTAGATATCGTGAATTAATTAAAAAATTAAATTTAAGAAAGTAGGCACTTATTTTAAGTGTCTTTACTTTTTAAAGAAAAGGAGTAAATATGAAAAGAACATTCGAATACGAATTTCAAGGTAGGCATTTGATTGTTGAAAGTGGGGAATTGGCAAAACAAGCTGGAGCAGCTGTTCTTGTAAGATATGATGATACTGTAGTATTATCTACATGTGTTATGAGTAACAATGTTTCAACTGCAGATTTTTTTCCATTAACTATTTTATATCAAGAAAAACTTTATTCAGTTGGTAAAATCCCAGGTGGTTTTATCAAAAGAGAAAGTAGACCAACAGATCAAGCAACACTAACAGCTAGGTTAATAGATAGACCTATTAGACCAATGTTTAGTGAGAATTTTAGAAACGAAGTGCAAGTAGTAAATACTGTATTAAGTGTAGATCCAGATAAAACACCAGAAATGACAGCTTTATTTGGTACATCTTTATGTTTAGGTCTTTCTAATATACCATTTGAAGGCCCTGTAGCTGGAGTAATGGTTGGTAAAATCGACGGAGAATTTAAAATTAATCCAACAACAGAAGAAATGGAAAGAAGTACTATTAATTTAACAGTTGCTGGTACTAAAGATGCCATTAATATGGTTGAAAGCGGTTCAAAAGAAGTAAGTGAAGATGAAATGTTAGAAGCACTTATGTTTGGACATGAACATGTTAAAGAACTATGCGCTATTCAAGAAGATATTATTAGTGAAATTGGACAAGATAAAATAGAAGTAACATTATCTGAAATAAATCCTGAAATAGAAAAAGAAGTTACAGAAGATATTAAAGATGAAATGAGTGCTGCTATTCAAATAAAAGATAAATTAGAAAGTTATGCTAAAATTGATGAAGTAAAAGCTACTGCTTTAGAACATTTTACTAATAATCATAAAGAGGATGAGAATTTAGTTAATGAATTAAAAGATGTTAAAAAAGTAGCAGATGAATTAGAAGGAAAAGAAGTTAGAAGACTAATAATAGAAGATCATATTAGACCTGATGGAAGAAAGATTGATGAAATTAGACCTTTATCTGCTGATATAGATTTACTTCCAAGAACTCATGGTAGTGCAGTATTCACAAGGGGACAAACTCAAGCTTTAGCAGTAACCACTTTAGGAGCTATGGAAGAACATCAAATATTAGATGGACTTGGAATAGAAGATTCAAAGAGATTTATATTCCATTATAACTTCCCAGCATTTTGTGTTGGTGAAACTGGAAGATATGGTGCACCTGGTAGAAGAGAAATTGGACATGGAGCATTAGCAGAAAGAGCATTATTACAAGTAATGCCTGATGAAGTTACATTTCCATATACAGTACGTGTTGTTTCAGAAGTATTAGAAAGTAATGGATCTAGTTCACAAGCAAGTATATGTGCTGGATGTATGTCATTAATGGCAGCAGGTGTTCCAATTAAAGCACCAGTAGCTGGTATAGCAATGGGACTAATTACTGAAGATGGGACATGTGACTCTAAATATACAATTCTTACAGACATTCAAGGACTTGAAGATCATATGGGAGATATGGACTTTAA
>CAZJEW010000042.1:0-8320 GCA_964545285.1 uncultured Clostridium sp. | reverse complement strand
AAGACATAAATGCAAAAAAATTATTTCATTTACATTTAAATCATCTTATGATATAATACATTCATATTTTAATGGGGGTTAAAATGGATTCATTTGAACTAAAAAGAAAAGATTATCGTGAAGCATTGAGTAAATATTTAAGTGAAAATAAAATTCCAATAGTTGATTATACTACCGAGATTGATGAAGATTTTATTTTAGATGTATTAGAACCGAAAACAGAACATGCTTTAGATTTAGCTATTAAAGCATTTGATATGTACAAAACAATACATCAATCTTTACAAATAAGCTTTCTTGATAAGGATACTAATTTAGCATATGCATTAATAGATTCATTTATTAAAGGACAAACAGATCCAAGCCAATATCGTATAATAGAACCAGCATTATTCAAAATATTTACTACTTCACAATTAAAAGGTCAATTTGAATATGATGTTGAAGTATTAAAACAAAATGAATCATCATTTACTGAGTTTTCTTTAAGAGTGTTTGAATTAATAAGCAAAGGTGATGACTTTGAAGAAACAATTGAAAAAATAATTAGAAATTTTATAAGATTAACTCAAAAAATTGCTAAAGGTATTGCTTCTACTAATTCATTTTTTGAATTAAAGTTAGAACATGAAAAAAAATTGAAAGGGATGGAAAAGTATTTATCAGAGCATTCAGATATCTTATTGTATATACATGAAACATTACAACCTATCAATTCAAATGATGGACCTATATTAACAATGAAAGAAAAAAAATAAAAAAAGAAGTGTTTTTTGTTTTTTTGACGTATATATAGTAATGGAGGGTGAAAATGGCATATATATCTAAAGAAAAAATAGATGAAATTAAATCTCAAAATGATATTGTTGATGTAATTAGTAGTTACATCGAATTGAATAGTAGCAATAAAGCATTATGTCCGTTTCATACTGAAAAGACACCTTCGTTTAGTGTAAGTAAAGAAAAACAAATCTTTAAATGTTTTTCTGGTAATTGTGGAAAAAGTGGTAATGTTATTGACTTCGTTATGGAGTATAATCATGTTTCGTTTGAAGAAGCGTTAAAAATACTTGCTGATAGAGCGGGAATACCTCTTGATATATCTAGTACCAAAAAAGTAAATAAAGAGTATGAAAAATACTATAAAATAAATGATTTATCTAATGAATATTTTAAAAATAATATATTGTCTTCATCTGGGAAAGAAGCTATAAGCTATCTTTCAAAAAGAGGGATAACAAAAGAATTAATAAATGAATTCAATATAGGTCTTGCCTCATCAAATAAATTGAATATAATACTAAATAATAAATTTAATAATGAAGATATTATTGAATTGGGATTGGTTAAAGAATATAATGATCAATTAATTGATACATTTATTAATAAAATTATTTTTCCAATATTGGATGAAAAAGGTAATGTACTTGGATTTAGCGGAAGAAAGTATTTACGTTCAGAACTTGAAAATAAAGAAATACCTAAGTATTCAAATACTAAAGAAACTAAAATATTTAAAAAAAGTGGCATATTATATAATTTGAATAACGCTAAAGCTAATATACTTTTAAGAAAAGAAATAATGTTAGTTGAAGGGTATATGGATGCTATTAGAGTTTCTAGCATAGGACATAAAAATGTCGTAGCACTTATGGGAACATCATTCACTAAAGAACATTTAGAAAAAATAATAAATATGAAATGTTCAATAGTACTTAATCTTGATCAAGATAATCCTGGTATTGTAAGTACCATTAATATTGGTGAAGAATTAATTAAAAATGGTCTTGAAGATATATCTGTAATTGTATTTGATAAATATAAAGATAGTGATGAATTTATTGTTAATGAAGGGGCTGAATCGTTTGAGATAGCTTATAATAATAGAATTCCATTTATTGATTTCAAACTTAATTATTTAAAAAATAGTAGGAATCTAAAAGATACTACTGAGAAAAGCAAATATATAAATGATGCAATTACATCTATAAATGAATTAAATGATAATATATTAAAAGAATTAAAAATAAAAGAGCTATCGAAAGAATTTGATATAGATGAATCTGTTATTAGAAGTAAAATTAAAATATATAATAATAGTAAACAAGAAATAAAAAAAGATAAGAATAAAAAATATAATAAATATGATATAAGTGAAATCAGAATAATTTATTTAATGCTAAATTATGAAGATGTAATAACAATATTTGAAAATAGAATTGGTAATTTAATACACGATAATATGTCATACTTGGCTTATAAAATAATTGAATTTAGGAATGATTATGGTTATTATAATTACAGTGATTTTCTTGATTATATAAGAGATAATACTAAAATTACAGAAACATTAGAAGAAGTAATGAAATATCCTAATAATGAAAAGTATACTGATAAAGAATTAGATGATTATATTATTACTATTAAAGAGTACTCAATTGAAAAAAGAAAAGAAAAATTAAAACAAGAAATGCAAGAAACTTTGGATGTTAACAAAAAAATAGAAATTGCTAAAAAAATAGAAAATATAAATAAGGAAGTGTTAGAATGGTAGAAGGAATAAAATCTTTTGATGAAAGAATTAATGAATTAGTAAGTGAAGGAAAGAAACAAGGTTATTTAACTTATGAACAAATAGTTAAAAAAACAAATGATTTAGATCTTGATGCAGATGCATTAGATAAGTTATATAATGTTCTTACCGAAAATAGTATTGAAGTAAAAAGTGAAGATGATGAAGGTGGAAATGCACCTGTTAATCAAAATGAAGAAATAATTATAGATAACGTCCCAGATGAGAGTAAAGATATGTCTGTAAATGATAATGTAAGGATGTATCTTAAGGAAATAGGTAGAATAAGTCTTTTATCTCTTGAAGAAGAACAAGCGTTATCAAAGAGAGTAGCTGATGGTGATGAAGAAGCTAAAAAAATATTAGCAGAATCTAACTTACGTTTAGTAGTTTCTATTGCTAAAAGGTATGTAGGTAGAGGGTTATTGTTTTTAGATTTAATTCAAGAAGGAAATATTGGATTAATGAAAGCTGTTGAAAAGTTTGATTATGACAAAGGTTATAAATTTTCTACTTATGCAACATGGTGGATAAGACAAGCTATTACAAGGGCACTTGCTGATCAGGCTAGAACAATTAGAGTTCCAGTTCATATGGTCGAAACTATCAATAAAATGGTTAGAATTGAAAGACAAATGACATTAGAATTAAATAGAGAACCTACAGATGGTGAACTTGCAAAAAAGATGGGTGTAACTGTTGATAAAATTGCTGAAATTAGAAAAATAAGTCAAGATCCAGTATCTTTAGAAACTCCAATAGGTGAAGAAGATGATTCTCATTTAGGAGATTTCTTAGCTGATGAAAGAACAATGTCTCCTGAAGATTATGCAACATACGAAATACTAAAAGATGAATTAAGATCCGTACTAGATACATTAACTGTGAGAGAAAAGGAAGTACTTGAATTAAGATTTGGATTATTTGATGGATCTAGTCATACATTAGAAGAAGTTGGCAAACAATTCAAAGTAACACGTGAAAGAATTAGACAAATTGAAGCAAAGGCTCTTAGAAAATTAAGACACCCTTCAAGAGCAAAGAAATTAAGAGATTTTCTAATTGAATAGAATTGAAACAATAGTATCAAATATTAATAATGATGATAAAGTAGCTGATATAGGGTGCGATCAGGCAGAAGTGAGTATTATGCTTGCTAAAAAAGGTATTAAATCTATAGCTAGTGATATAAGTAATAATGTTATTAATAAAGCTAATGAAAAGATTTTAAAAATAAAGCTTGAAAATTATATTGATTTGCGTGTTGGTAATGGCTTATCATCAATTAATGCTAATGAAGTTGATACAATTATTTTAGCTGGCATGGGAATGCATACGATTATTGATATTATTTCTTCAACAAAATATTTTTTTAAAAAAATAATAACAATATCAAATAACAAGAATGATGAACTTAGAATTAATATGAATAAATTTAATTATAAAATATTTAAGGAAACAATAATATTTGAAAATAATAAGTATTACAATTTAATTGTGTTTGTTCCTGGTAAATATGATTATACTGAATACGAAATACTATTTGGATACAATCAATCTGATATTAAATTATTTAATAAATGGAAAGAATTTTTATTAAATAAATATACTAATATTAAAAAATCATCAAAAAATAAAAATAAAAAAATAAATAAAATATTATATTATTTAGAAAAGCAGTAATAAAAGGTATCTTATAAAAGATACTTTTATTGTGAATTATTTATGAATATAATGACAAAAACTAAATATAATGTTAAAATAATATCTTGTGAAGGAGGGAATTTTATGAAAAAAAATATAATAATTGTTGTAGTTGTAGCAGTACTATTAGTGTTAATGCTTTCTATAGGAGAAAGTAAAGCAAGTGATTATGTACCAAATTATATTGTTGAAAATATTGATGGGAAAGATATTTATACTATTGAGAATACTTCTTATATTAAAACTGAGGAAGAAACAAATATAGTAATCATTGATGTTGTAAATTTTGGTATGATGGTTGCAGAGTTATATCCTGATATTGCACCAATTACAGTTGCAAACTTTAAAAGTTTAGTTAGTGATTCATTTTATGATGGATTAACATTTCACAGAGTTATTAAAGATTTTATGATTCAAGCTGGAGATCCTACAGGAACTGGAGCTGGTGGAAGCGATAATACTATTAAGGGTGAGTTTTCTAAGAATGGAATAGAAAATAATTTATCTCATACTTATGGTGTTCTTTCAATGGCAAGACAAAGTGCTGATGAAGATACTGAACAAACTATGAATTCTGCTTCTAGTCAATTTTTTATCGTACAAGACAACTGTTCACATTTGGATGGTAGTTATGCAGCTTTTGGAAAAGTTATTAATGGATTAGAAGTTATTGATGCAATAGCAGAAGTTTCAACAAATTCTAGTGATAAACCACTTGAAGATGTTGTGATAAAAACTATTGAATTTGCAAGAGAATATAAAGAAGGTGAATAACATTGATATTAATAGATGGAAAAGGATTAAGTTCTAAAATTAAAGATGAACTTAGATGTGAAATTGAATCTAATAAGAAATTACCATGTTTAGCAGTAATAACTATAGGAGAAAATGAATCTAGTAAAGTATATGTAAGAAATAAAAAAAGATCTTGCGAACAAGTCGGTATAGGATTTATTCATTTAGAATATGATGATAAAGTTGAAGAATCTAAAGTTATTAAAAAAATACATGAATTAAATAAAGATAATAATGTCAATGGAATATTACTTCAATTACCTTTACCTAAAGGGTATGACGAAAAGAGAATATTAAATGAAATATCTTGTACAAAAGATGTTGATGGATTAACTGAAAAATCTATTGGGCAATTATCTTTAGATGATTGTGTATTTGTTCCTTGTACAGCAAAAGGAATTATGAAAATGTTGGATTATTATAATATTGATTTAGCTACTAAACACGTCGTTGTGGTAGGAAGAAGTAGCTTAGTTGGTAAACCTACAGCAATTGAATGTTTAAAAAAGAATGCAACAGTAACTGTTTGTCATTCTAAAACTGAAGATTTACCTTATTTTACTAAACAAGCTGATATACTTATCGTTGCTACTGGAAACAAGTATTTAATTGATGAAAATATGATAAAAAAAGATGTAGTTATAATTGATGTTGGTATTAATAAGGTTGATGATAAAATATATGGTGATGTAAATCCTAATGTTGAATCAAAATGTTCATATTTATCACCAGTGCCTGGTGGAGTTGGACCAATGACTGTCGCTATGCTTCTTGTAAATACATATATAGCTTTTAAAAACCAAAACGGATTATAAACATGGACAATGATATTATTGAAAAAAGTATAATTAAAAAATATAGAAAAGAAATATGGTGTAGGTTCATTAAAGCTCTTAAAGAATTTAAACTGGTAAATAATAATGATGTTGTAGCAGTATGTATTTCTGGCGGAAAAGATTCGTTTTTATTGGCTAAATGTATGCAAGAATTGAAAAGGCATGGACAGATAAATTTTGATATAAAATTTATCTGTATGGATCCTGGATATAAGAAAGAAAATATTAATCTAATAAAAAACAATGCAAAAAAAATGAATATTGATTTACACATATTTAAAAGTGATATATTTAAAGTTATAGATAATAACTGTGAGTCACCATGTTATTTATGTGCTAGAATGAGAAGAGGATTTTTATATTCTGAAGCTAAAAAACTAGGATGTAACAAAATTGCATTAGGTCATCATTTTGATGATGTAGTTGAAACAATTTTAATGAGTCTTATGTATGCTGCTGATTATAAGACAATGCTTCCAAAACTTCATAGTGATAATTTTGAAGGAATGGAATTAATTAGACCATTATATTATGTTAGAGAAAAAGATATAATAAAGTGGACGATTTTTAATAATTTAAATTTTTTAAATTGTGCTTGTAAATTTACTGAAAAAAATGTGTTTGAAAATAAATCGAAAAGAAAAGAAATTAAAGAACTTATTAAAACATTAAAGCTTGTTAATCCTGGAGTGGATTATAATATTATGAAGTCAACATTTAATGTTAATTTAAATACATTAATTGGATACACAAAAGATAACGAATATACGAATTATTTGGATAAATATTAATATATATTTTTTAGGAGGGTTTATGAAATATACAAAAGAAAACATTGAAAAAATAGCTGATACATTTGGATATACTAATCTAACTGATTCTGCTAACGGAAGAACTACATTTGCTAGGAATCAAGATTTATTAACAATATATAATATATTAACAAGGTTTTATGGTAACAATATATATTCTATATCAGAAAATCGTTATGAAGATGGTGAAAGATCTGCTTTTGTTCTTCCTTTAGATACTGGACTTAATGGTATTAGTAGAATTCATTTGGTTAATAATAGAACTTTAAGTAAAACGCATAGTTTTGAAGGCGTCATAGATTCAGAATATTTATGTCCTTCAATAAGTGTTAAGAGTTGCTATTACAATGAAAATTTATCTTATGAAGATCCATATAGTTATGAGGAAAGTGATAGAGTGAATTATTTTCATCATATTAATGAAATATTTGATAAGAGAAATGGAGATGAAATAGTTGGAGTTGATATTTCTACAACTGGGGATATAGATATTGAAAGTGTTAGAAAGAGTTTTATCTCTGATATTGATCATATTGATTCCTCTAATCTAGTTATGTTACTAAATGAATTAAGAAGTATATACAAAATAATAATGGATAAAACAAGTATAGATGATAAATTATCAGCAGCTTATTCATCTTATGATTTGCAAATTAAATTATTAGAGGAATTATATTCTAAAGTAGTAATTGCAGAAAGATTGAATCCTGCTTATAATGCTCAAATGTTATTACAAAAAAAATAGTAAACAAAAACCTTTGAAAAATTCAAAGGTTTTAATTTACTATCTATTATAGTATTCAACTATTAATGATTCATCGATTTCAGAATTTAATTCTTCACGTTCTGGGTATCTTACATAAGTACCAGTCTTTTTTGCTTTATCAAATGATACAAAAGCAGGTATTGTAATATCCATATTGATACATTCGTTAATTACAGGATGATCAATAGATTTTTCATTAATTGAAATTGTGTCTCCAACTTTTACTCTGAATGATGGAATATCAACTTTCTTTCCATTTACAAGAATGTGACCATGGTTAACTAATTGTCTAGCAGCTTTTCTAGTTTTAGCAAGTCCCATACGATAACAAATGTTATCCAATCTACTTTCAAGTAAAACAAGTAAGTTATATCCATGCATTCCTTTCATTTTACCAGCAGCTTCAAATGTTTTTCTGAATTGCTTTTCTGAAAGACCATACATAAATTTAGCCTTTTGCTTTTCTTGTAATTGAACACCATAATCGCTAAGCTTTTTTCTACTAGTTCCATGAATACCAGGAGCAGTTGGTTTTTTTCTTAATTCTTTACCAGTTTCAAGAATTGAAAAACCGTATCTTCTAGATTTCTTATATGTTGGACCTATATATCTTGACATGTATTCGTTCCTCCTTCTACACATATTTGTATAAGTTGGCCACTACTTTCATTATAGGGAGTTTCTCGATTACTTTCGCCTTGGCAGAGGTTACTTATATCATTTAAGAGAAACACATTATAATTAATTTTAGTTTCTGCCACATAAATACTAGTAAATTATATAATAAAATCCTGAAAAAATCAACAAATAATTGTTTAATTTATTTAAAAATATG
>CAZJEW010000041.1:0-8731 GCA_964545285.1 uncultured Clostridium sp. | reverse complement strand
TTTTTCATATTACTTCTCTCCTTATTCTTTCTAAAAAAAATGCGGTGCGAAAGACATTTTGATTGCACTGCATTTTAATTATTAATTTTTTTGATTTTTAAGTTAAAAAAAACATCAGTAAATATTTTAAATAACATTACTAAACTTATAAAATATTTAAATAAAAACATATATAATAAGTTGAATCTCATTTTAAAACTCCTTTTTATCAAGCGTTAATATCACCGAGTTTTGTAGTTTATTATACACATTTTTTTGTGAAAGACAATCAATATTGGTACTACTTTATTTAATTTATGATTTTTCATTTGGAATTCCGTTTTATTAATAAAAACTGCAATAAGTTCAAAAAGCGGAAATAACTTCGTACTTTTGTCGTGGAATAAATTTAACTATTTCTGCTTAAATTAAAAAGCTTATTTCCGTTTTAACATATTAAACTGAAATAAGCCCAATAAACAAATGATTATTTAAAGATGTATTTAGTCAAAATTTTACATGTTTTTAGTAACAAAATACTAAATAATGGCATTTTTAACGATTAATATATTTATTTACTTACATATTCAATTCTCGTTTTTGCTTATATTTAAAATTATTCCAATACTTGCCATACTAACTAATAAACTACTTCCTCCATAAGATAAAAATGGCAGTGTTACCCCTGTTATAGGTACTATTCCTGTAATAACACACATATTTAATGCAGTTTGAAATATTAATGAAAATGATAATCCAAATATTAAATATTTTCCAAATAAATCTTTAGTTTTAATAGCTGTTTTTAATAAGTTATAAAATAGTAATATATATAGTCCTATAATAACTATTCCTCCTATAAAACCAAATTCTTCTAATGTTATTGATAATATAAAGTCTGTTTGTGGTTCTGGTAAATAAAAGTGTTTTTGTCTTGAATTAAATAATCCATATCCTAATAATCCTGATGGTCCGATTGCAAATAAACTTTGTATCATTTGAAAACCGCTTCCTAACGGATCGCTCCATGGATTTATAAATGATGTTATTCTATCTAATCTATATGGTGCGATTAATATCAATATTATTATTCCTATTAATCCTAATATTCCTAATTTAATAAATATTGAAAAGTCAGTTCCTGAGATAAATATTAAGCCTATTAATGAACAAACTATAACCATACCACTGCCAAAGTCAGGTTCTAATAATATAGCCCCAAAAAAGATTAAAACAACTAATAATATTGGAAACATAAATAATTTAGTATTTCTTTTATTATTATCATTTTTTACTAAATACTTAGAAGTAAAAATAATCAGTCCAATTTTTGAAAGTTCACTAGGTTGAAAACCTAAACCTCCAATAGAAAACCAACTTCTACTTCCATTTCTTATAGTACCTACTCCGGGTATTAAAACTAATAATAAAAGAATGAAACATAATAAAATTATTAAATTAGATTTATTATAATATATTTTATAATTAATTTTAGAAACTATTACCATAGCAATTATACTAATAATTAAAAATATTAATTGACTAATTAAGTATTTATATGGATCGTTATACTTAAATTCACTCCATATATTACTACTTGAATATATCATCAAACATCCAATTAATGATAATATTATAGGATAAATATATATTTTTTTATTCATATATTATAATGTATTTTATTATATTAAAAAAAGAACACTATGTTCTTTCTTATAACCATACTCCATAATATACTGCAGCCATTCCTAAACCAAATCCAATTATTAAAAACATCTTTACTATATCTGTTTCTTCCCATCCTAATTTTTCAAAATGATGATGTATTGGTGCCATAAGAAATACTTTCTTATGAAATTTTCTTATTGCAATAATTTGTATTATTGATGATAATGCTTCTATTACAAATACTCCACCTATAATTGCTAAAGACAATTCATGTTTAGTAAGTATTGCTACTGCTGCTAAAGTTGAGCCTAACGCTAAAGAACCAGTGTCACCCATAAATACTTTTGCTGGATGAGTATTATATACTAGGAATCCTAATATTGATCCTACTAATATAAAACAAAATATTGCTATTTCCTGATATCCTTCAACCCAAGAAGTTCCCCAAGATATGATTCCAAAGCACAAGAATGCTATTAATGATAGTCCTCCAGCAAGTCCGTCTAATCCATCTGATAAATTAACTGCATTTGAGGTTCCTACTAATAAGAATAATATAAATATTCCATAGAACCATCCCATATCTATACTTAAGTTCAAAAATGAAATAGTTACATTAGCATCCCCTCCACCTTTCATATAAATATAAAAGAATATAAGGGATATTAAAACTTGAATTAATAACTTTTGAGGAATAGATAACCCTTTATTATTATGTTCTTTTATTTTTAAATAGTCATCTACAAATCCAAGTAATGAGTAAGAAATAAATACAAAGACAATAATTAATAAACTATGCGTTATTTCTAAACTACCTCTTAAATACAGTATAAACATTGCTATTAAAGTAGGTATTATAAATATTAAACCACCTAATGTAGGTGTTCCATCTTTAGAAGCATGTCTGAATGCTGTAAAAACACTTATAGTTTGTTTACATTTAAGTTTTCTTAATGCAGGTATTAAAACTAATCCTAATATAACAGCTCCAAAAAAACCAATCATTAATCCTAATATACTTTTTGCTAATATTAACACATTTATCACTTCCTAATTAATATTATACTTTATAACATTTAATATATCTAATATTTTAGTTATATAAGTGTAAACAATTTATAAATCAATAAATAATTGTTCTAATATTTTATACTTATCTAAATTATTTGATAAAGATGTTTTCATAAGCATATCACAATAAAATAGTTTATCAATTATATTTGCTAAATCTTCATATGAATATTTATTCATTGAATCCATAAGTAAACTAACTGGATAACTGCTCATATTCAATTCTCTTGCTATTTCATCTTTATTTTTTGTTTCAGATAATACTTTTACTTGTAATTGTTCTCTATATTTTTTTGATATAGCAGCAAGTATTATATGAGGATCTATATTTAATTCTTTAATATCTTTAAATTCTTTAAATATATTATATGTATCTTTATTAATTACATAACTTACTAATTCAAATAATAAATTATCTGGATTTTTAGATACTACTTCTATAAGATCATCTTCATTTATTACTTTATCTTCCATTTTATAATTCATTAACTTGGTTACTTCATTAAATATAAAACTATTATCAGAATCTTTTGAATAACTATAACCGCATATATTAATTATCTTCCTAATTAATGATTCACTTATTTTATATTTTTCTTCATTAAAATATTTAGTTAAATATTCAACTAAATCATTTCTATTTAATTTATCAATAAATATTACTTCAGATGTTTCTCTAAATACTTTAACTATTTTTTTTCTTTCATCTACTTTATCATC
Organism: uncultured Clostridium sp.; assembly: GCA_964545285.1. Lineage (GTDB taxonomy): Bacteria > Bacillota_I > Bacilli_A > RF39 > UBA660 > CAG-1000. Next base: position 5,293 of record CAZJEW010000041.1, on the reverse strand, counting down.
TATTAGTCTAAAAATAATTACATTTTCATTAGGTGAATTTAAATGCTTTATTAATTCTTTTTCTTCATCTTCTTTTAATTTTTTTAATGAAAAATTATTAAGAATTATTAATTTTTTTTCATTAAATAAGTCTACATAACATACCTCTGTAATAACATCTATTAATTTTATATTATCAAAATCCATTGATATAACATTATCAATGTTTGAATTATTAATTATTTCATTAAGTTTTCTTTTTAATAGAAAATATTCTTTTCCATAAAGTAAATAATTCATATAAATACTCCTATTTAATAGTTATTGTTCTTATATTTTTATCTATTACAAAATTCACTACATCATCTACTAATATTCCATTAGCATATATTTTCATACCTTTATATGTGATTTTTAATGCTTTTAATATTTCAGTTAATGCTGTATATATTTTAACCTTTACTATTGTTGTATCCTCTTTAGTAATAGTAATCATTGTATTATCAAGCAAATAATTTAAATGAATTGCTCTAAAAACAGCTAAAACATCTTCTATACTATAAAATACACATTTACTATCTTTAAATTTTCTTTTAGAATGAACAATACACATATTTGGAAAGGCATTTATATACTTATTAAAAGCTGTTTCACTAATATAATCCTCTTTAGGAATACATATATAACATGTTTTAATGTGATATAAATCTAATAATTCATCTATTGCTTCTAGAATTTCTTCATATGATTCATAATTAATAACCATATCACCTAAATCTATTTTCTTATCGTATTTAGACTCTACAACTAATATTATTTTGCTATTAATCTTTTGATATAGTCCATAACTTTCAAGAATTTTATTAATATCACTCTTTTTTATATTAGATATTTCAATAAATGGATTTAATTTTTCTCTTCTATCAATAAAATCATTTTCAATAACCAAAGAATTTTTTTCACCACTTAAAAACTTACTTTTTCTAGTACCTATTATTTTACCACTTACTGGACTAAATATAGAATCTCCATTATTTAAAAGTCCAATATTTGTATTATACAAAATTTTTTTATCTTTTCGCAATTTTAATAAGCTAAGCTCATCATATGGAATATATATAAACTCTGGTGAGTAATAAGTTAAATATTCTTGTACGTTTTTTTTCATAAAATTAACTCCTAAAAGTATTATATATTAATTTTAAGTTTTTTTAAAGGAAAAGTTATGCTATAATGAAAATATATAGTAAGAGGTTATTATGGAAAAAAGGAAAAGAATATTATTAATATTTACACTATCAGCATTAATAATAACATTGATTATTGGGATTATTTATCAAAAATATTATTATAAAGATTCAAATACAACTGAATCAAATAAGAAGAATGAAACTCCTATAATAACTAATGATTATTCTATAATTACTTCTTCTACATTATTAACCTATAATAATGCAAATGTATATTATAATAATGATACAAAATATGTGAATTTGATTAGAGATAATATGCATTATCATTTGGGAGTATTTGGAGAATTATATACAACTCCAATACTTTATACAGAAGATAATTACTATGATGATTTTGAAAAGAATGAACTCGCTAGATGTAATAATTACAGTGTATTTGCTGATGATGATGATAGATTATATTTATATGATAGATACAATAATAGAATTAAAAACTATTATACATATATTAAACCAATTATATTTGATGAAGATACATTTGAATGCAAATACATATTATTAGAAAATGAATATGAAAGTGGAATGGTAGATTATTATATTTTCGATACTATTAATGAAAAAATGATTTTATTAGATGAAAACATTATATATGCTGGATTTGCTGATAAAAATGATTATAGCGCTTCTATATTTGGTTTATATATTACAAATTCAGTTAATAAATCAAATCTTATTGTTGAAGATAAAAATGAAAAATATGGATTAATTGATTATGAAGGAAATTATGTTATTGAACCTTGTTATGATGGTTTATATATTGAAGGTGAAGATTTATTTGTAGCAGTTATTGACAATAAATATGGATTAATTGATAAGAATAATAATATATTATTAAATATAGAATATGATGCAATTAGAATTACTGATAATTATATTATAGTTGCTAATAATGGGAAACTAACTATTTTAGATAAACAATATAATGTTATTTCTGATTCAAAAATTATTTATGATAATAAACCTGATTATATATATTATACATGCTGTGCTGAATTAAATACTTTTAAGGCATATGAAAAAAATAATAATTTAATAATACAAACAATATCATCTAATGATTATAATGATGAAGGATTTATTACTCAAGAAGAATATGATAAATATATGTATATTTATATTATTAATAAATCAGGGGCTATAAAAAAGATAAAAGGATATTCAGATTATTTTGATGATATTACGTGTATTACTAATAGAAATGGATCAATAATTAATTATACATTTTATGATAACAAATTTAATTTATTAGTTGTATTTAGTTTAGAGGCTTCACATCCCGAGTTACAATTTTCTTCATATGCATATTTGATTAATAGAGATTATTGGAAATTATCTATTGAATATAATTATGAATCTAATATTAAAAGTGATATAGAATATGTAAATATCGAAAATAAAGAAAGTGTTAGTGAGTTTGATACACAATATTATTATTTTGATAATGGATATGGTTATGTATATAAAAATAGTAAATTATCAATATATAAAAAGAAAGAGGTTATATATACAATTGATGATATTACATCATTAGATTATGTAGGTAATTATATGTTTGCAATTAATAAAAATAATGATGCAAATATAATAAAAATTATATTCAATTAAAAAGACTTTAAATTAGTCTTTTTTTGTACATTTAATATATATTTTCTTTAGTTTATTTTTATTTAATGAATTCATTCCATGTTTTGATAGTTCAAGAAATGACTCCTCAAGAAATCTTTTCATATTATTATTCATTTTATAATGATCTTTTCTTTCTATAAAATAATCGTATGGAGAACTATTATTATATTTAGGACCTAAATATATCATTGATGCTGCTACCCTATCACAAAACATCTCTAAAGCATATTTAAACGGCATATCAGGTATTGATTTTGTATTCTTATGAATATACCAATATTCAAAATGATGTTTATTAATTCTTTTATGATGTTCCCATGCATCTGAATAACCTTTTTCTTTAATAGCATTATCACAAGGACTACAACTACCATCAGTATAATATTTAATAGATTCATCTATTTCTATAGGTAAAAACTTTGATAAATCATGCTTTATTCCTTGAAAAGGAATATCAAACTTACAACATAATTTAAATACCGTTCTTCTATGTTTAAATACAGTTTTTAAATGATTATATAGTTTACTCATACTAGTTCCTTATTATCATATATTTTATATGTAAATAATATAGAAAATATTATTAAAACAATCCCAATGCATAAATATATATAATTAATATGTAAATTATCAGTTATATATCTAATACTTACAAATTCAAATAATGAGATATCTTTAAGAATAGATACTTTATCAGATATTGATCCTAGTAGTTGTAAAATATAAGCTATAAATGCAATTATAAGTCCAATAAACGTTGTTTTCTTAGCATTCTTAATATAAGTGGATATAAGTAAAGAACTAAAAAATAACATGTAATAAAGTAATAATGGACAGATACTAATTAATAATAATTCTTTTATAATAATATCATCAGTCAAAGAAACACCTATTAAATTAGTTAAAAATATTAATAAATTAAATATAAATATATTAACTATTCCACATAATATCTTACTAGTTACTATATCTTTTCTTTTAATTGGTTTAGAAATTAAGAACTCTATAGTTTTATCTTTTTCTTCTTTAGATAATATACTAGAACCCAATAACCCAGAATAAATAGAACCAATTAATGTAATAAACATATACCCTTCAGTTTTAATCCATCCAAATGATGTAGAAATGCTATATAAATCCATGTTAAATGCTTTTAAAAGCTCAGGAGGAAACATTTCCATCATATCATCTAAACTATTTAAAGTATCTTCATTAATAATATATGGATATATACAAAATACTAATATTAGCATTAGAACTAATATAGAAGTCCATATAATTAAACTTTTTAAATTTATTTTAAATTCTCTTTTAAACATAATTCACCTACTTATAATAATGCATGAAAACATCTTCAATAGATGGGTCTTCAATACTTAATCTATTAATATTAATCATACTTAATTTATATGTAAGTTCATTTACACTACCTGTATATATAAACTTAATATAATTATTATTTTGTTCAATTATTTTTTCATCAAATGTTAATTTTGATAATTCTTCTGAATCAATAGTTACTATTAAGAACAAATTATCAGTAAGAGATTTTATATCACATACTTTAATAAGTTGTACTTCTTTAATAATACCTACTTTATCACATATTTTTTTGATTTCATTTAAATTATGAGTAGAGAAAAATATAGTAGTACCTTTCTCTTTTTCTTCTTTTAATATTTTATAAAACTCTTCTTGCATTAAAGGATCAAGCCCATTAGTAGCTTCATCAAGAATTAATATTTTAGGATTATGCATTAAAGCAAGTACAATACCTACTTTCTTTAAATTACCAAAAGATAAATCTTCTATCTTTTTATCCATATCGACTTTTAATCTTTTACATAATTTACTAATATTATCATTTAAATCTTCTTTATAAAAAGATGCTGAATAATTAATCATTTGTCTGACAGTTAAATTTTCATATAAATGAATTTCACTAGGTAAATACCCAATAATATAGTTAATACTAATGTCATCTTTATCATTAGGTTTATTATCAATAAATATTTCACCTTCAGTTTTATTAATAAGATTCATCATACATCTAATAGTAGTAGATTTACCTGCTCCATTAGGTCCAATAAAACCAAAACATTCACCTTTTTTAACTCTTAATGATAAATTTTTAACACCAAGAGTATCTCCATAATATTTAGTAAGCCTATTTATTTTAATCATAATACTCTCCTAGATAATTATATCAAATTATTTAATGAATTAGTATTATATTATAATAAAAATAGTTAGAATTCTAACTATTAATATATATTTGTAATATGTGGTATATATGTAAAAATATCAGAATTGCCTAATTGCCCATACTTGTTATCTCCCCAAGTAAGCACATTACCAAAATTATCAACGGCTAAAGTGTAATAGTCACCTGCTGATACATTTGAGAATTTAGTATCACTTTTTATTTGTATTGG
>CAZJEW010000040.1:0-8982 GCA_964545285.1 uncultured Clostridium sp. | reverse complement strand
TGTGAAAAATATGTGTTAATATTTACTTAAAGATATTAGGAGGTATCTTATATGATAAAAGTTACTGGTAATGTAAGAAAAATTTGGAGAAGTTAACTAATATTAAATGTTATATAAAAAATATTTAGAACCTTGATTCAATTTTATACTGAATTAGGGTTTTATTTAATATGATAATCTTTTTATGATGGTAATTAGTTTTTATTTTAAAAATATCAAAATGATTTACTTATTATTTTTCTTATGATATAATCAATTTATAATAAGAATAAGGAGGACACATATGAATCCTATTAATGTAAAAAGTGAGATAAAACCACTTAAAAAGGTGTTGGTTCATAGACCTGGAAGAGAACTATTAAATTTAACTCCTGATAGTTTAAGTAGACTCTTATTTGATGACATTCCATACTTACCAGTCGCTAAAGAGGAGCATGATGAGTTTGTTAGAATAATGAGAGATAATGGTGTTGAAGTTGTTTATTTAGAAGATTTAATGACGGAAGTATTAGATATAAACGATGAGATAAGAAATAAATTTATAACTCAATTTATTTATGAAGCAGGTATTAGGACACCTAAATATAGAGGGCTTGTATATGATTATTTAACTTCTATTGAAAACAATAGATTGTTAGTACTTAAAACTATGGAAGGAATTGCAAATAACGAAGTATTAAAATCTAAAGCTAGGAAAGGTAAAAGTTTAGTAGACTCTATTGAAGAGGATACTTCTTTTGTTGTAGATCCTATGCCAAATTTATATTTTACTCGTGATCCTTTTGCTTCAATTGGAAATGGTATCTCTTTAAATAAAATGTATTCCATTACTCGTAATAGAGAAACTATTTATGCTGAATATATTTTTGAATATCATCCTGATTATAAAGATAAAGTTGATAAATACTTTGATAGATATAGTGAATTTCATATTGAAGGAGGAGACATTTTAAATCTAAATGATAAGATATTAGCTATAGGAATTTCTCAAAGAACTCAAGCTTCAGCAATTGAAAATTTAGCTAAAAATGTTTTCGAGGATCCTGATTCTACTATAGATACTATTCTTGCATTTGTAATACCTAATTGTAGGGCTTTTATGCATTTAGATACAGTTTTTACTCAAGTTGATTATGATAAATTTACTTATCATCCTGGAATAATGGATACTTTGCAGGTATTTGAAATTAAAAGTGATGATGAAGGTGGTTTTAATGTTAAAGAGAAAAATGCTTCTCTTGAAAAAATATTAAAAGAATATTTAGAAAAAGATATTACTTTAATACCATGTGCCGGTGGAGATAAAATAGCTGCTGAAAGGGAACAATGGAATGATGGAAGCAATACACTTTGTATATCTCCTGGAGTTGTTATTGTTTATGATAGAAACAATGTAACTAATGATATTTTAAGGAATCATGGTCTTAGAGTATTAGAAATGCATGGAGCAGAACTCTCTCGTGGAAGAGGTGGACCTAGATGTATGTCTATGCCACTAATTAGGGAGGATTGATGAAAACAATAGTTGTTGCTTTAGGAGGAAATGCTTTAGGAAAGACTCCAGAAGAACAATTGAAACTAGTTAAAGAAACTGCTAAATCGTTAGTTGATTTAGTAGAAGAAGGCTATAATTTAGTTATTACTCATGGTAATGGACCACAAGTTGGAATGATAAACTTAGCACATGACTTTTCTTATAATAATGGTGGAGGAACTCCGTTAATACCATTTGCTGAATGTGGCGCTATGTCTCAAGGATATATAGGTTATCATTTACAACAAGCTATTCAAATAGAATTAAAAGCTAGAGATATTAATAAGGAATGTGCAACAATAATTACACAAGTACTTGTTAATAAAAAAGATCCAGCTTTTGATAATCCAGCAAAACCCGTTGGAATGTTCTATTCTTCTAAAGAAGCTGATAAGATTCATAAGGAGAAAGGGTATACTTTCATAAGTGATGCTGGAAGAGGCTATAGGAGAGTTGTACCTTCTCCTAAACCTATTAGAATAATAGAACTTGATTTAATTAAAGACCTGTTAGATCAAGGTAATATTGTTATAGTTGGAGGGGGTGGAGGAATACCAGTTATTGAAGAAGATGATGGCTTAAAAGGAATAGATGCAGTAATAGACAAAGATAGAACAAGTGCATTAATAGCAAAAGAATTATCTGCAGATAAACTATTAATTCTAACTGCTGTCGAAAAAGTGTCTTTAGGATTTAATACTTCTAATCAAAGAAATATTGATAAAATGAGTGTTGAAGAAGCAAAAGGTTATATTAAGGATAATGAATTTGCTAAAGGCAGTATGCTTCCTAAGGTTGAGTCTTGTGTCGATTATCTATCTTATAATAAAGATGGAATTGGTATTATTACATCACTTGATTGTGCTAAAGAAGCATTAATTGGTAAAACAGGTACAATAATTCAAAATAGTCAAAAAGGAGGAAAAAAAATGGCTAAACAAACTAAAAAAAGAGAATTTATGTCTGCATTTACAATAATATTTATATTAATAATATTATTGGCAGGTGTTACTCTTATTCTACCAGAAGCTCAATTTGATGGTGAAACATTAATTGATGGTAGTGGTGTAGTAGCAGCTAAATTATCCGATGTATTACTATCTCCTATATTGGGATTAGCAGATGCAGTAGATGTATGTACTTTCGTACTTATCTTAGGTGGTTTTCTTGCTATAGTAACTAAAACAGGGGCTTTAGAAACAGGAATTAAGGTCTTGGTTAAGAAACTTAAAGGAAATGAATTAGTATTAATTCCTATACTAATGATAATATTTTCAATAGGTGGAACAACGTATGGAATGCTTGAAGAAACGGTTGGTTTCTATGCATTACTTGCATTTACTATGGTAGCTGCAGGAATGGATACAATAGTAGCATCAGCTACAGTATTATTAGGTGCTGGAAGTGGTGTTCTTGGTTCAACAATAAACCCATTCGCTACGGGAGCAGCAGTAGCTGCATTACCTGATGGAATAGTTGCTAATCAAGGAATATTAATTGCATTAGGAACTATATTATGGTTAACTTCATTAGGAATTTCAATGTTCTTTGTTATGAGGTATGCAAAAAAAGTTAAAGCGGATAAGGGTTCAACTTTCTTATCATTACAAGAACAAGAAAAAATGAAGAAATTTGAAGAAGGTAATGCTAAAGATCTAAAAGATGTAAAACTTACTGTAAGACAAAAAATTACATTATGGGTATTTGGATTAACATTTGCAGTAATGATTTTTGGCTTTATTCCTTGGGATATGTTAGGTGTAACAGTATTTGCTGATGCATTTGAAAATGGAGGATTCTCAATACTAGGAAGTATTTTTGGTAATCCTGCTGGTTGGTGGTGGTTCAATGAAGCATCTGCTTGGTTCTTCGTTATGGCTATTATCATTGGTATTATTAATAAATTTAGAACAAATGAAATAATTGATGAATTTATTAATGGTGCTAGAGATATATTATCTGTAGTATTGATTGTTGCAGTTGCCCGTGGAGCTAGTGTATTAATGCAAGCAACACATTTAGATAATTATATTATATTTAATGCAGCTGAAGCATTAAAAAATACTCCAGTAGCATTATTTGTTCCAGGAAACTATATATTACATGTATTCTTATCTGTACTTGTACCATCTAGTTCAGGATTAGCATCATTGTCAACCCCTATTATGGGACCTTTAACTGCACAATTAGGATTTAGTGTTGAAACAACAATTATGACTTATGTAGCAGCTAATGGACTTGTAAATTTATTTACACCAACTTGTGGAGCAATTATGGGTGGACTAACACTTGCAAAAGTAAATTATACTACATGGTTGAAATGGTCAGCTAAAGTAATAGTATGTATTGCTCTAGCATCAATGATTATTCTTACTGTAGCAGGCGTAATATTGTCTTAAATTATTAGCTATTTATAAATATATTAAAAGCATTAAAATTAAATTTTAATGCTTTTTTATTATTAAATCATATAAATATTTTCATTATTATTTGTCTGAGTATTTTCTAATTTTTGAAGTCTTGTATCTAAATTTTTAATTTGCCTATCAATTTTATTAAATTTATCATTAATATAATCTTCAAAAGAAGTATTATTATTTTGATTATATTGAGGCATTATGTTTGGGCCGTAAGCTTGATAATTGGTATTCATATTATATCCACTTGGTGGAGTAAATTGTCCTGGATTTTGATAACCTTGATTTAAATTTTGATAAAACATATCTCTATTATTCATTTTAATTCACCTATAATAATATATGACAAATATATACTTTTAGTGTATAATACTTTTTGAGGTGTACAATGAGATTAAAACGAGTTAAAGATGCTGATGAAATAGTGATGAATAACGATTATGTTGTTAACAATCCTCAAATGTATTTGTGTAAATGGAATGAAGTATTTAATAATACCAATCCAATAGAAATAGAAATAGGAACAGGTAAAGGAAATTTTATAATAAATAAAGCCCTAAATAATCCGAATATTAATTATATTGGAATAGAAAAATATTCTTCGGCATTAGTATATGCAATTAAAAAATTAAATAATGTAAATATTTCAAATTTAAAATTAATATGGTTAGATGCAGAAAATATAGAAGAAGTTTTTAATCATGAAGTTTCCAAAATATATTTAACTTTCAGTGATCCTTGGCCTAAGAAAAGACATACTAAAAGAAGATTAACTTCGCCATATTATTTAAAAAAATATGATTCATTATTTATTAATAAAAAAATAATAGAACAAAAGACTGATAATGATGAATTCTTTGAATATTCAATTAATAGTTTTGAAGAATATGGTTATGAAATAATAAGTATTGATAGTAATTTTGATGATATATTTAAAACTGAATATGAAATAAAATTTTCAAATTTAGGAAAAAATATTAATCATGTGATTGTTAAAAAATAAAAATTTTGTTATAATTTTTAATATAGGAGTTTAAATGTATAAGAAAATAATATTAATAATTTGTTTGTTATTATTAACTGGATGTAATATGTATTATATTAATAATAAAAGTATTGAAGAGATTATAAATTTAACAATACAATCTAATAATGAATTATATAATGTTAATAATAAAGGATATAGATATTATAAGCCAATAGAATTTAATATATTTAGTGATGAAGATTATAATCAGATACTTATATCAAAAGATACTAAATATTATTTATATGTTGATATAATAAGTTATTTTTATAAAAATACTATTACTTTAGATCATGATATAAATGATTATACATATTTTTCTTTTGGTAATGATGATAATAAAGGTTATATAAGAATAACAAAAGATAATGATTACTTTTTTGTTGAGTTATGTTATAATTATGCTATAATAGAAGTAGATGTTAAAGAGAGTGATTTGAAGTATGCGGTTTCTAGAGCAATCTCTATATTAACTTCAATAAAATATAATGATTTAATTATTGAAAAATATATAGATGATAATGATATTGAATCAAATGAAACAATATATAAAATACCTTCTCCTGAGAAAGAAAGTAATCAAAATGTACTAATGTATATTGATGAAAATGAAAACTCAGTAAATAGTGATTAGAAAGAGGTGCACAAATAGTATGAGTGTATTTACAAAATTGAAAAATATATTTTATGATGATGTAGAAGAAGAAAAACCATCTGAAAAAGTAAAAGAAAAAGAAAAAGAAATAAAGCCTATTACTGAAGAAATCAAGTTACCAGAAGAAGTAAGAAAAGTTAAAGATGAAGTGATAGAAGAAGCTAAAACTGATAGTACATTTAGTGAAAGAGACTTATTTAGAAGTGAAAGGACTTTTAATTTTACTGAATTTGATGACGAAGATGATGCTCCTGTATCATCTAGACAAAATGCGTTAGATTTAGAAAAAAGAAGTAGTAGAACTGAAATATTGTATACTAAATCAGTACAAACACCTAGAACATTTAAATTAAGTCCAGTAATAAGCCCAATATATGGAATACTAGATAAAGATTATTCAAAAGAAGAAGTTGAAGAAAGAAAAGATGTAATTAAAGAATCAGAACATAAAAAAGTTGATTATGATTTGGTTAGAAAAAAGGCATATGGTACGTTGGAAGATGATTTAGAAGATACTATGATTAAAACCCCTAAAGATATCAAAAAATCTGTAGATAACATTGAAGGGGAAATGGATAAACTAAATGAAAAAACTGCTAAGATTGAGGATTTAATTAGTAGAATAGAAAATACTGATACTAATGTTACAATAGGAGACTTGGAAGATAAAGTAAAAGAAGAAACATATGATGAATCTAATGAAGAAGATATTGATGATAAAACTATTTCAGATGATACTTTAGAACATGATTTATTTAATTTAATAGATTCTATGTATGATGATAAGGAGGAATAATGGAAACGTTAAGTGAGGCTTTGCCAATAATAATTTATTTTTTGCTAATTATATTGTTAGTTGTAGTAATAATTTTTGGAATAAAACTTATTATTACTATGAGTAAATTGGAATTATTAGTTGATGATGTTACTAAAAAAGTATCATCATTAGACAAATTATTTAATGTATTCAATTTGGTTACAAATAGATTCTCAGTTATAACTGATACTGCATTGAGTTTCCTTACAAGTATAACTAAAAAGCTATTTGGATCAAAGAATAAAGATGAGGAGGATGAAGAAGATGAGTAAGGAAAGAGGAAATGGATTTGGAAGATTTCTAAGTGGTTTAGCTATTGGAGCATCACTAGGAATATTATTTGCTCCTGATAAAGGATCTAATACTAGAAAAGTTTTAAAAAAGAGATTAGATGAATTGATGAGCAAAGTCAAAGAAGTAGATCTTGTGGAAGTTAAAGATGAAATGTTATTTAAAATTGAAACTCTACAAGGTGAACTTGCTACTTTAGACAAAGAAAAAGTAAAAGAAATGGCTCTTGCTCAAGCAAAAGTTATCAAATCTAAAGTAGAAGAACTTTACAAATATGCTATTGAAAAAGGAACTCCAGTTGTTGAAAATGCTGCTAATGAAGTTAGGAAACAAGCTTTAAAAGTAGTAAAAGAACTTCAAAATAAATTAGATAATAAACCAGAAAAAAGCACTAAAAAAGACTAATTGACTTTAATAGTGTGTTATGTTAAAATTTGTTTATAAATGTTGAAGAAATATTAAATATTCTCTTATATTAGTGATTCTAGGATAGTGAAAACTAGATTATAATATTATTTAATTCCTATCTTCATAAATGAGTAGAAAACTACTTCCGGGTAATTCCGTTATAAAAATTAAGTTAATATTAGGATGGTACCGTCGTTAAGACTCCTTATACCATCTTTTTATTTAGGAGGAAATTATGAATGATAAAATAACTAAAAGGGAAGATGACTTTGCTAAATGGTATACAGATGTTGTGACTGCTGCAAAATTGATTGATTATACGAGTGTAAAAGGATGTATGGCTATTGAACCAAATGGATATGCAATATGGGAAAATATGCAAAAAATATTAGATAATATGTTTAAACAAACAGGTCATTCTAATGTATATATGCCTCTTTTTATTCCTGAAGAATTATTAAAAAAAGAAGGAGAATTAGTTGAAGGATTTGCTCCTGAGGTAGCTTGGGTAACTTATGGTGGTTCAAATAAATTAGAAGAGAGACTAGCTGTTAGACCTACAAGTGAATCATTGTTTAGTGATTATTATAGTAAACATGTAAAGTCTTATAAAGATTTACCTTTGTTATACAATCAATGGTGTAATGTAGTTAGATGGGAAAAGGAAACAAGACCATTTTTAAGAAGTAGAGAATTTTTATGGCAAGAAGGACATACATGTCATTCAACTATGGAATCGGCTAAAGAAGAAACAATGAGAATGTTAGAAGTATATAAGAGTTTCTATGAAGATTATTTAGCTATTCCAGTTGTTACTGGAAAGAAAACTGAAAAAGAAAAATTTGCTGGTGCAGAATTTACATTAACACTTGAAGCACTAATGCAAAATGGAATATGTTTACAAGCAGGGACGTCACACTATTTCGGTCAAAAATTCGCAAAAGCATATAACATAAAATTTATAAACAAAGAGAATAATTATGAATATGCATATCAAACTTCATGGGGCGTTTCAACAAGAATGATAGCTGCTTTAATAATGGCTCATTCAGATGATAGAGGGCTTGTGTTACCTCCTAAAATTGCTCCTAAGCAAGTATGTATAGTTACTATTAAAAATGATGATGCTGTTTTAGATATTGCATACAAAATAGAACAAACACTATTAGATAAAGGAATAAGTGCATATGTTGATTCAAGTGATAAAAGTGCAGGATTCAAATTTGCAGAAGCAGAAGTAAATGGAATACCAGTTAGAATAGAAGTTGGATTAAGAGATTTAGAAAATGATAATGTTGTAGTTGTAAGAAGAGACACACTTACAAAAGAAACAGTTAAATTAAATAATCTATCAGATAATATTTTTAGTACATTGAAAAATATTCAAAATGCTTTATTTAGTAAAGCATTAGCTAATTTAAAAGATAGAACATATGAATGTAACGATTTAAAAGAAGTAAAAAATATTATGGATACTAAACCGGGAATTGTAAATGCTTATTGGTGTGGTGAAGAAGACTGTGAGCTTAAAATGAAAGAAATAAAAGGTACTAAATCAAGATGTATATTAGAAACAAGAGAATATACTACTGAAAAATGTGTAGTTTGTGGTAAAAAGGCTAAACATAAAGTGGCTTGGGGAATTCAGTATTAATTTCACTTATAAATAATTATTTAAACATATAGAGTTCACTTAAAATTTCTATAATTATTATTAGAAAGAGGTGATTCTATAAGTATAATCGATTAAATAATATTTTGATTGTTTTGAGTTTGTAAAAAGAGTATAACGAATACTCTTTTTATAAATTAATATATTTATTAATTATTTCT
>CAZJEW010000039.1:0-9071 GCA_964545285.1 uncultured Clostridium sp. | reverse complement strand
CCAAGGAGTTTTAACCATTCTAGGATTTCCCATTTCATCTTCATAACCAATACTTTCTGGAGTTATATATCCAACACAATCTACTAGTTTAATATTAACACTAATGTCATCAACTTTAATATTTGCTCCATTACTAGGTACAAATTTTGGTTCAATTGTCATTATTTGCTTACCAGCAGATGTTTGAGGTATTTCATCCATACATCTTTTCTTTTCAGCTTCATCAGTAATATTAGGTAAAATTAAAGTTTCAATACATTTTTTAATAAATGTACTTTTACCAGATCTAACAGCACCTACTACACCTAAATATATTTCACCACCTGACTTTTTACTTAAACTTTTTATTATTTCATTTTTATCCATATGTACCCACTTTCATCTAATACACTATATGATAGTTATAAAATATTATTCACAAAAAAAGAAGACTAATGTCTTCCATTCATATTACCCATTCCACCAGAACCTATATTGGTAGTAATTGAAGATACTGTAAATGAAGTATATTCACTATTATTAAGAAGTAACGAATATGATGTTTTTTCTATATTTGGAGTAGAAACAACTATAGACGAAAATGATTTTAACGATGTATATTCGATTATTCCATCTATTTTAATTGTAGTTCCTGCACTATAAGAATTGCTTAAATTAATTAATACACCGTACTGACTACTATTACTAGAAACATTTTGTGCCATTCCAGAAGATCCAATTGCAATTAATGTACCACCAGTTATTTTGAATGAAGAATTATAATCAAGAGGTCCATTTCCATTATCAGTAGGACCATCTACAGAAACATATCCACCATTCATGTAAATATCACCATTAGAATCAAGCCCATCTCCTGAAGCATTCACATGGATAGTACCTCCATTAATTTCTAAATAAACATTATCACTATTACTCTCAGAATAATTGTTTTCTCCAGGTCTTCCTGAAGGCGAAGAGTCATTCCCACCATTAACATTAATACCATCATCACTAGATACAATTTCAATATTACCTGAATTAATCACTATTACATTACTTTCAATGCCCTCATAGCTTTCATTAATAGTAATACTTCCATCATTTATTACAATAGATTTATCTGCATGTATTCCATCATCACCACTATTTATTTTAAATGTTCCATTATTGATTAATATCGAATTATTCGAATGAATTGAGTCATCACTAGAATTAATAATAAATGTACCATTATCAATAACAATATTGTTACCAGCTTTTAATGCTTTAGATGATTCAGTAGTTGAAGTAGTATTACTATATCCATAATAATTTTTACCCCAATTATTATTAGTACTTTTTAGAGTAGCACCATCACTTGTTTTAATATCAAATGTACCATTTTCTATAGATAATATTGTTTCTGCCTGAAAAGCATCTAAATCACATTCAATATTAAATGTACCATTTTTAACAATTATATATCCTTTTGAAGAATCAGTATCATTAGTTGATTTAAAAGCATCACCATTACTATTAATATTAAACGTTCCATCTAAAATACTTAATGAATCCTTTCCTCTTATAGCATCATCAATACTAGTAATATTATATGCACCATTTTTAATAACTAAATCATCTTTAGAAACTATTCCATCGGCATAATTACTAGTTAAATTTAAAGTACCATCACCAAATATAATTAAATCATCTTTACTATAAATAGTTCCATCAGTTTCACTATCAAAATTACTATAACTACTTCCATCAATTAACGTATTATTACCTATTAATTCAATATATGTATTTTTAGCTGACTCAATATATATACAAGGTCCATTATTATTTTTAATAGTTACATTATCTAGAATTATTTCTATATTTTCATCAGTATTTACTAAAATATATCCATCTAAACTATTAGTTAAATAATATACACCTCCGCTCTTTATTTCTACAACCTCACTATATAAATCTAAATCTAATGCTTTAATATCATCATTACTAAAATCATGATCATAAGACGAGTCATCATACTCAATATCAGTTATATTACTTCCATCACTATTAGTATTATTCCTATTACATAATACAATTATTAATATTGTTATAAGAATTATTACTAAAACACTAATAAATATTATTTTTTTCTTTTTATTCATAATCATACCTATAAAAGTTCATCATATAGTGGATGTGATATATTTACTTTTAAATTTCCATTTCTCACTCTAAGACTATTTATAAACTCTTGATCCTTTACTTTATCTTTTAATATTATACTATATTTTAACTCAAATAAACTACCCATATTTTTAGTTTCAACTTTTAATAAAGTATAATTTTTAGTATTATCTTTCAATATTTTATCAAAAACATTTTCATAATCTAAATCTTCTGGTATTAATATTTTTAAAATACGCTCATTATTATTAATTTCACCAAATTTAATTTTATTAAATATTATTAATATTACTCCAACAAATAATGTAATTATAATGGCAAAGTATATTTGACCCATTCCAATAGATAAACCAATAGCCATTGCCCAAAACACATTAACTATTTGTGAAGAATTACCAGCTATACTCCTAAATCTTATTAAACTAAATGCACCTAAAACTGCGACACTTGTACCTAAATTACCATTAACCATAATCAGTACTACACTAACAAGTAACGGTAATATAGATAAAGTAATTATAAAGTTTTTACTACATTTACTAGTTTTCATACAAACAAATGCAATTATCAAGCCTAACAAAAGGCTGGAAATTAAACAAATTATAACATTATTTATTGTCAAAACACCATTTTCAATTATACTATTAAACATACACTTCACTCTCCTTTATATTTTTGTATATTTCTCCATATTTAGAATAAGAGCAAGGATAAATTTTAAGATTATCCAAGACTTTAATAAACCATAACGGAATTGCATTTAAAGATTTAATTTCCATAATATAGCCCTCATCTTCATTGCTTTTAAAAGACTTAATATTGAATTTTGAATCTATATCACTACATTTAATATCACTATCAAAAGTAATTCTAAAAGATAAATCATTTTTAGCAAGATATGCTATTCTAGCATACATAATACAAACCTTAGGTTTTAAATTATATCTTTCAAAACAATAGTCAATTTCATTAAATATTTGTTTATTACATTTTGGAACTATACCTTTATTAACATAATTTTTAGCATCAATATAATTAATAATAATTCTTCTTTTATTAACTAATCCATTATACTTTTTTTTAATTTCAAAAAAAACTAATGATTTATCGTTTGGAATACCATAACTTCTTAATCTAATTTTTTCTTTATAAACAGGTTTATCTAATGAATTAATTATTAAATCATCATTATCATTATCAAAATAGATACTAAATATTTGTTCTTTAAAATATTTATCCTTCACAATATAATCTTTTATACCATTAATAATTAAATTATATTGTTCTTTGGTAATATAATACTTTTGTTCTTCTCTAAAAAATTTTTCAAGTAACATATTTTTTCCTTTCAATATTAATTTATTCTAATTGATTGAAAGTACAAAGAAAATGTTGTGAAAAATATTTGAAAATTAAAATCATCATAAGATGATTTAATAATTTATAGTATTAATATTCATAATAATTAATTGATATATATCATTTCTTTTTTCTACATTATAAATAAAATTATATATTTTACCTTTTTCAATAATTATTTTTGAATATGTTCTTGGAAATATTACACCTTCAATTGTTTTATATTCATCACTTAGTTTAATAAAAGCCATTTTTTCATTATTTTTAGTAACAATAGTCTTAATACTATCAACAAGAAGAATTGAAGAAACAGTCTTATTAAAATAATTATAAATATTTTCAAGAGTAATATATTTACTCCTATCAATTTTAGTAACAGGGTGATTTGATAAATAAAATCCATAATTTTCTATTTCATGATCAATATCCTCACTATCAGAATAATCATCATATTCTTCTAAAATTGGTTTTTCTAATAATGATTCATCAATATCTTTACATAAAGTTATATAATTAAGTATTATATCAAAATTCTCAATATATTCTTTTTTATTAATGTTGAACTCGTCAAAAGCACCACATTCTATTAAAGATGTTACAACTTTTCTATTAATACTTTTTCCATAACATCTAATCATAAAATCATAGAAATCTTTAAATATAGATTTATTTCTTTCAATTAATATTTCATCACAAACATTATATGAAATATTTTTAATAATAGTAAAAGGAATAATAATCTTTTTTCCATATATTTTAAAATCTGAAAAAGAATTATTAATAGAAATCTTAATAAAATCAATATTATATAGTTTGGACTCATCGATATATTCTTTAATTTTATCACTTGATTTATTCATGTTAAGTAAATATGTCATAAAATATAACGGATAATGAACTTTCAAATAAGCCATTTGGAAAGCAACAACAGAATACACCACAGAATGAGATTTATTAAATCCATAATTAGAAAACTTGATTATTTGATCATATAATTCTATACCAATAGATGAAGAATATCCTTTAGATGTAACTCCAGATAAAAATTTATTTTTTTCTGTTTCAATAACTGAAGCCTTCTTTTTTGACATAGCTCTTCTTATAATATCTGCTTCTGCATAAGAATATCCACCAATAACTCTTAATATTTCTAATACTTGCTCTTGATATATCATTACACCATAAGTACTTTTAAGAATTGGTTCTAATTCTTTAACTAGATATGTTATTTTTTCTTTTCCTTCTTTTCTTGCAATATATGTTGGAATCATATCTCTAGGTCCAGGTCTATATAAAGCAATAGCATCAACTAAAGTATTAAAATTATTAGCTTTAAGTTTATGTAAAAAGCTCATCATTCCAGAGGATTCAAATTGAAATATACCACTAGTATGTGCATCTCTAAATATTTCTAAAGTTTTAGAATCATTTAAATCAATTTTATTTATATCAATATTAATTTTATCCTTATTAATTTCATTTATTATATTAAATATAGTATTAAGATTTTTAATACTTAAAAAATCCATTTTTAATAATCCCAATTCTTCAATATATTCCATTGAATAACCAGTAAGAATAGAACCATCTCTTTTATAAAGTGGCATAATATCACATAATTTGATATCAGACATTACTACTCCAGCAGCATGAGTACTTGTATTTTTCTTTAATCCACATAACTTATTCGATATTCTTGCAAGTTCGTTAAATTCAATATTTCTTTTAATAATTTTAACAAATTCTTTGTTATTTTTAAGTTCTTGAAAATTTGTTTCTTTATTAATAGTTTTACATAATCTGTCAACTTTTATAGGATCAATATTTAATACTTTAGCAACATCTCTTAATACTTGCTTTGGAAGCATTGTATCAAAAGAAATAATATTGCCAACATAATCAACACCATATTTGTTTTTAACGTAATTTATTACATCATCTCTTTTGGTATTATCAAAATCAACATCAATATCAGGCATAGTAATTCTTTGTGGATTTAAAAACCTTTCAAATATCAAACCATACTTTAATGGATCTATTTCAGTAATTCCTAATGTATAACTAACTAAAGAACCTGCAGCGCTTCCCCTTCCTGGACCAACCATAATATTATTCTTTTTAGCAAATAAAACAAAATCATAAACTATTAAAAAGTAGTTTACAAATCCCATTTTTTCTATAATAGATAATTCATATTGTAATCTGATTTGATACTCTTGTGGTACTAAATTATTTAATCTTTTTTCTAAACCTTTTTTAGAAAGAGCTTTTAAGTAATCAAGAGCATCATCTCTATATATTGGTATATGTTTTGATACTTTCGGAAATTCTATATTGATTAGTGTATTAAATTTTATTGTAGTATTAATATCAAATTCATTATTATTAATAATATAATGATTATTATATAAATCAATTGAATCATTTATAGTATTCTTTTGTTTAATATGTTCTAAATATAATAAATATTCATTATCACTTTTCTCTAAACATAATATTTTAGGTAGATATATTACATTGTCACTTAATATTAATGCGTTATCTTTATCAGATTCATTATCATAATAAATATAAACAATATCAAACAAATCTTTAATATTATTGTAATTTTTATATGATGTGCAAACAATTATATCATATGAATATCTTTTAATGTAATCAATATCTATAATATCTAAATTCTTTTTGCTAACTATATTACATAATGCTACATATCCTTTGTAATTCTTTGCATATATTATAATATTAAGGATTTCAATTTCAACACCAATTATAAATTTAATGGAGTTCTTTTTACATTTGTTATATAACTCTATACATGAAAACATATTAGAATCTGTTACTCCTATAGTACTAATATTGTTATCCAAAGCAAAATATATTAAGTCATCAATCTTAATTATACTACTTAATAATTCATAATTAGTTTTAACATTAAGAGGTATATATTTCATAGTAACTCCTATAAATTATTTTAACATATTTTAATATATAATTATAATTATTTTTTAGGATCTTTAACTATAGTTACTTTTCTACTTAATAACATATTATCTTTATTTTCATCAACAGCATACATTGAAGAATATTTAATCTCTTCAATTTCATCATCACTAAAATATTTTAATAAATCTTCAGTTCTAAAAGATGCACTTCTATTAACTATAATATATAATATTAATAAAGCTTCATCTCCTGCACTTCTATTAATTATATTACTTCTAAAATGTTGAAGCATTCCTAAAGGTACTCTTCTAAATAATAGTTTTATTGATTTATCTGCATTTCTTATATCAGTAGTACCTTCTAATACACCTAAAAATTGTGATTGCATGTCTTTACAACATAAAATATTATAATAACATTCAGCAATTTTTGAATTAATACTATTTATATCGTCTTTTGATGGTGACTTTGTTCCTAAATACATACCATTTTGATGCAATAAGCTAAATTGTTGATTTAAAAAGACACTTCTAGCATATTCGAAAGCATATAAATACTTAGAACAATAAAAATTACCTTTAACAATATTATCTGGAAAAGCTTGTAAAATATTAATTAGTTCTTGTATTCTTAAATTATTTATAGTAGTTGACCTATTTAATGATGCATGTTTTTCTATTTCATCTTTAATTTCTATTAAGAATTCAGAATTTTTTTGTCTTATATATTCCTGATTAACAGGATTATATTTTAAATATTGATTTTCATAAAATAATTCTATTTTACATTTTAATATTGATATTGCAGAAGAAAATAATAACATAATAATATCTTCATCATTTGATGATGTTTTAGAAATGCAATCATACATTTGAAAGAATTCATCTAAATAAATTATATCTTGGTTAATGTCTTCCTTACTTTTAGGAATACTATTAATTACTTTTAATCTAAAACAATTATCATCTTTTGGCATATCTTCACTTGGCTTATATAATTTAATTTCCTTATCCATTTCACATCACTAAAATTATTCTAACATATCTATAAATTAAAATAAATACCATTTCTAGTATTTATTATCAGTATCTCTAAAGTCAACTTTATCAAGTTCATTTATTATTTCTAATTGATTTTCAATTATTTGTTTAATTCTTCTTTTAAGTATATTAGTATTTCTTTTTAATTGGTCTGCATGATCTTGTGCTTTCTCTGCTTTAAGTAATGCATCATTAATTATTCTACTAGCATTTCTTCTAGCCTCATTTATCATAGTTTCACTTTCTCTTCTAGCAGCATTTTTAATTTGATCACTAGCATTTTCAGCTGTAAATATTGCCCTATTAAGAGTTTCTTCAATTCTCTCATAATATGATAATTTTTCAATTAATCTTTTGTTCTCCGCTTCTGTATTCTTACTTTTATTAAGTAAGCCTTCATAATTCTTAATTATCTCATCAAGACAATTTTGAACTTGTTTTTTATCATAGCCGCGGAAAACAGTATTAAATTTTTCCATAGCACACCTCAATTAATTACTAATATATTTATTTTTTACCATTCTTCAATATCAGGAGTTTTATCTCCTTTTTTTGTTTCATCTTCTGAAATATTACCTTCTATTTCACAACCTTTAGGAGCACAAATTATAATACCGGGTCCTAACTTTTGCATGGTTCCATCTATAGCATATACAATACCATGAAGGAAATCCATTATTCTCTTAGATACATCAGTAGTAACTCTTTTAAAATTAACAACAACTTGATTTTTAGTTTTTAAATAATCAGCTATTTGTTGTGCTTCAGAGAATGCTCTTGGCTCAACTAATATAGTTTTATTTTTAAAATCTTTACTTCCTTTTATTTCTTTAGAATCATACTCAACTTCTTCTTCACCATCATCAGCAGGTTTAAATAATTCTTTAAGTCCCATAGTAAAATTCCTCCTTTATTATATACAATTCAATTTTAACACAATAAATTATTAGTAGCAACTAATTTTTTGATTTTTAATTAAAAAATTAGTTTATCTGAAATATACTTATTAAGTTTATCAATATCTAAAGTAATCTGTTCCATAGTATCTCTATCTCTCAAAGTAACAGTATTATTATTTAAAGTATTATCATCAACAGTAATAGCAAAAGGCGTTCCAATTGCATCTCCCCTTCTATATCTTTTACCGATAGATCCACTTTCATCATAAGAACAAGAAAAATATTTAGATAAGTTTTTATATAATTCTAATGCTTTTTCAGAATGATATTTTTTAACTAAAGGTAATATATTTACTTTAATTGGAGATAAACAAGGATGTAATTTAAGTACTATTCTATCTTCATTTTCTAATTTTTCAATATTATATGCACTACATAATATAGTTAAAAATAATCTTTCAACTCCTAAACTAGGTTCTATAACATAAGGAATATATTTTTCATTAGTTTCAGGATCTAAATATTCAAGTGATTCATTACTATATTTCATATGTTGAGATAAATCATAATTAGTTCTTGATGCTATTCCCCAAAGTTCTCCCCAACCAAATGGAAATTCATATTCAATATCAGTAGTAGCATTACTATAAAAAGATAATTCTTCTTTTTCATGGTCTCTTAATCT
>CAZJEW010000038.1:0-9418 GCA_964545285.1 uncultured Clostridium sp. | reverse complement strand
TCATATGCAGATAGAATTATTTTTATAAAAGATGGTAAAATATTTAATGAAATAATAAAAGGTAAAAAATCTCGTAAAGATTTTTTTGAAAATATCATAGATGTTGTCACTTTACTTGGAGGTGACTTAAACAATGTTATTTAGTTTATCATTTAAAAATATTAAAAAAAGTCTAAAAGATTATAGTATATATTTTTTTACATTAGTAGTAGCTGTCTCTATATTTTATACATTTAATTCATTAGATTCACAAACTGTTATGTTGAAAATGAATGAAAGTAGATATCAAATAGTACAATCATTAATAATGATATTAGGTTATGTATCTATATTTATATCAATTATTCTTGGCTTCTTAATAGTTTATTCAAATAATTTTTTGATAAAAAGAAGAAAAAAGGAATTTGGATTATATTTAACACTTGGAATGAGTAAAACAAAGGTATCAACGATATTGGTTATGGAAACATTATTAGTTGGTATTATATCTTTGATTACTGGTCTTTTGGTAGGAGTATTGCTTTCTCAATTTTTATCAGTTTTTACAGCAAAAATGTTTGAAATAAATATGGAACACTTCACATTTGTTTTTTCTAGTTCGGCATTTGTTAAAACAATAATATATTTTGGAATAATTTTTATGTTTGTAATGTTTCTTAATATTATTTCCATATCCAGATATAAATTAATAGATTTATTAAATGCTAATAAAAAAAATGAAAAGATAAAATTTAGAAATAAGTATGTAATATTAATTGCATTTATATTATCAGTATTATTATTATGGTATGCATATAAAAGATTATTTGAGGGTGCATTAGTAACAATGGATAATAAAATGCTATATATGATATTAGCAGGAGCAATTGGAACATTTTTATTTTTCTTTTCTGTAGCTGGATTTTTTTTAAAAATATTTGAAAGAATCAAAACAATATACTATAAAAATTTAAATATGTTTATACTTAAACAAGTAAACAATAAAATTAATACAACAGTAGTATCTACTACTGTAATATCTTTGATGCTATTATTGACAATAGGCATATTATCAGGTTCTATGTCTTTATCTAGTGTTTATAATAAAGATATTGTAAATAATAATAAGACAGATTTTACTATTACACAAACAACATCTAATTGTGTAGTTCAAGAAGATTTAAAATGTAAATTTGAAAAAATAGAAACAGATTTATATAAATTACCAGAAGATAATTATTTTAAAGATAGCGTTAAGGAATATGTATATTATGATATATTTCAATCAGAAGATTTAAACATGAGTAATTTAATAAGTGAAAAGAAGAAAGAAGAAATAATTAAAAAATATGGAGAAGGTATAAATATAGAAGATGAAATACCCATTATGTCAGCAAGTAATTATAATGAAATATTAAAACTATATGGAGAAAAACAAATTGATTTAAAAGAAAACGAATATTTATTAACTGCTAATTTAGATACTGCACGAGACTTTTTTAAAGATCAATATGAAAGTGGTGGTGAGATAATATTAAATAATATTAAGTTAAAACCAGCTAGTAAAGAAATAGTTTCAATAGGTTTTACAAATTTTACTACTGCTAATAATTATGGAACTGTTATTGTAAGTGATTCTATCATTGATAATTTCGAATTAAGTAATTCAAATATTATAGGTAATTATTCAAAACATAAAGATATAGAAAGATTTGATAGTGAATTTCAAAAAGAAATAATCAGTCATGGTCCTTCATATAGTATCAATACAAAAGAAAAAATGAAAAATTCTAGTATAGGTATTAGTGCAATTCTTACTTTTGTTGGCTTATATTTAGGTATAATATTTTCAATAAGTAGTGCAACAGTTTTGGCAATTGGACAATTATCAGAATCTAGTGATAATAAAGATAGATTTAGAGTACTAAGACAATTAGGAGCGGATGAGATAATGATAAAAAAAGCTTTGTTTACTCAAATTGGAATAACTTTTTTAGCTCCTCTTGTAGTCGCAGTCATTCATTCGTTTTTTGGATTAAAAGAGTTAACAAAATTAATACAAATATTTGGATCTATTGATATTACAAAAAATATAATAATAACTACTTTATTTATAGTAGTAGTTTATGGAGGATATTTCTTATCAACTTATATATGTAGTAAAAATATTATAAAAGAAGATTAATAATAATTTAAAGGTAGACAATGTCTACTTTTTTTATTGTAAATAATTATATTGATAAAAGTTTATTAGATATTTTTCTATAATTAATTAAAAATATGCTATACTTAATATATAGAAATGAGGATATTGATGAGAAAAGTAGCTTTAGTAATAATGGATGGAGTAGGAATAACAAAAGATACATATGGTAATGCATTTTTAAATGCTAATACACCTAATTTAGATTATTTAATGAATAATTATCCTAATATACAATTGAAAGCACATGGGACTGCTGTAGGACTTCCAAGTGATGATGATATGGGAAATAGTGAAGTGGGACATAATGCTTTAGGATGTGGACAAATATATTCTCAAGGTGCTAAATTAGTAAATGAATCAATAAATAATAGAGAATTATTTAATAGTGAAACATGGAAATTATTAATTAATAATGCTAAAGATAAAACATTACATTTTATAGGATTATTATCTGATGGTAATGTTCATTCTAATATCAATCATTTATTAAAAATGTTAGATGAAACAAAAAAAGAAAATATTAAAAGAGTAAGAATTCATATATTGTTAGATGGAAGAGATGTTGAAGAAAGAAGTGCTTTAAAATATATTAAAATATTAGAGGATAAATTAAATGAAATTAATAAGGATGAATATGATTATAAAATAGCTAGTGGTGGCGGAAGAATGAAGATAACAATGGATAGATATGAAGCAAATTGGAGTATGGTAGAGCTTGGTTATAGAACACATGTATTTGGAGAAGGCAGAATGTTTGAAAACGCTACAAAAGCCATAGAAACACTTTATAGCGAATCAAATGTAATAGATCAAGATTTAGATCCTTTTGTAATTGGAAAAGATAAACCAATAGGTAGAATAAATGAAAATGATAGTGTTATACTATTTAATTTTAGAGGGGATAGAGCAATAGAAATATCAAAATCTTTTGAAGATAATAACTTTGATAAATTTAATTTTAAAAGACCTAAAGTATTATTTGCTGGGTTATTACAATATGATTCCGATTTAAAAATACCTAAATATTATTTAACTGAACCACCTAAAATAACAAATACATTAACAGAAACATTAGTAATGAATAATATTAATGAATATGCAATAAGTGAAACACAAAAATATGGTCATGTAACTTATTTTTGGAATGGTAATAAAGTTGATAAAATAAATGAAAATTTAGAAACATGGGAAAAAATACCAAGTGATAATATATCGTTTGATAAGAAACCTGAAATGAAAGCATATGAAATAACAAATAAATTCATTGAAGCAATTAAATCTAGTAAATATCAATTTTTAAGACTTAACTTTCCTAATGGTGATATGGTAGGACATACAGGCAACTATGAAGCTTCTATTAAAGCAATGGAAGTTGTTGATGAATGTATTGGAAAAATATTTAATAATATTGATGATACTATTTTAGTTATAATTGCTGATCATGGTAATTGTGAAGAAATGTATCAAAAACCTAAAAAAGATAAAGATATTTCAAAAACATCACATACACTTAACCCTGTACCATTTATTATTTGTAATAAAAATATTACATTTAAAGATGGCTCATTTGGTCTTGCTAATGTAGCTAGTACTATATGTGATTTATTAAATGTAAAATCAAATTCTAAATGGAAAGAAAGTACTATAAAATAAAAAATTTTTTACAATTTTTTAAAAAAATGATATACTTTTTAAGGTGATAGAGAATGGAAGTAAATAATAAAAAAATAATAATAACAGGTGGAGCTAACGGAATAGGTAAAGAATTAACTAAACAATTAATATCTAAAGGTGCTTATGTATCTGCATTAGATATTAATATAGATAATTTAAATAAATTAAAAGAAGAGTTAAATACAGATAAATTATCTACTTATGTTGTTGATGTTTCTAATACAGATTCAATAAATGAATTTAAAATCAAATATTTTGAGGAACAAAAATATGTAGATATATTAATAAATAATGCGGGTATTGTTCAACCTTTTCTTGCTGTAAATGAATTAAAAGATGAAGATATTAAAAGAGTTATGAATGTAAACTTCTTTGGTGTAGTAAATTTAACAAGGGCTATGCTAGAAAATATGCTTAATAGGGATGAAGCTTATATTATAAATATATCAAGTATGGGAGGTTTCTTTCCATTTCCAAAACAATCTATTTATGGAGCATCAAAAGCAGCAACTAAATTATTTACTGAAGGATTATATGCAGAACTATTAGATACTAAAGTCAAAGTAATGGTAGTATTCCCAGGTGCAATATCAACAGATATATTAAAAAATTCAAATGTGTCAGTTACCACTACTAAAGAAAATAGTAGTTATAAAATGACTTCTCCAGAGGATACTGCATCACAAATTATAAAAGGAATTAATAAAAATAAATTTAAATTATATATAGGAAGTGATTCAAAGTTTATGAATTTCCTATACAAAATGAATTCTAAATCTGCTATAAATTATATAAATAAGAAAATGAAAGATTTAAATTGAATACAATAATAATTGTATTTTTTTATATTGATTATTTTATTAAAATAATATATACTTAATATGATAATATAGTATGATGGAGAAAAGAATATGAATAATAAAGTAGTTAACAGATTAGTGCCGCTTCCTTTTATTTTAGCGGGTATTGTCTTTGCTGTTGTTGGTATTTTTGTTTATAATAATAATAAAATATTTATGGAAAGTGCCAAAGAAACGACTGCTGTTATTAAAGAAATTAATAATGATGATGATGATTATACAGTTGTAGTCTATTTTAATATTGATGGAACAATATATGAAGGAGTATTAAATGAATATAATATTTCGATGAAAACTGGTGGTAAAGTACAAATATTTTATAACGTTTCAAATCCATCAAATTTTCGAAGTGCAACTTCAAATAATTTAGCCTACATATTTATTGGACTTGGTTTACTAGTTGCTTTTTTTGGAATGATTTTCTTAATTAAAACAAATATTAAATATAGAAAATATTTAAATGTTAAAAATTTTGGATTAAGAATAGATGCTAAAATAGTAAGTATTGATATGGATAATACTACATCAATAAATGGTAAGAATCCATATTATGTAACATGTATAGCATTAAATCCAATAAGTAGAAATCAAGAATATTTTAGAAGTGAAAATTGTTGGAATGATATTAGAAAAAAAATAGAAGATAATAATTTGGAGTCACTTGCAGTATATATTGATCCTGCTAATGCTACTAATTATTATGTAGATATTAGTTCAATAAAATAATTAAAGATCTTTATTAAAGACTCTTTTTTTATGATATAATTTATTTATGAAAGAATATGAAGAAGAATTATATAATAAAGGAATAACATTGATTGCTGGTGTTGATGAAGTTGGGAGAGGACCTTTAGTTGGCCCTGTAGTGGCTGCTGCTGTAATATTACCAACTGATTTTTTTATGAGTGAAATTAATGATTCTAAAAAATTAAGTGAAAAGAAAAGAGATGAATTATACCCTATAATAATCGAAAATGCATTGAGTATTGGTATTGGTATTGTTAATGAAAAAGTAATAGATGAAATAAATATATATGAAGCAACTAAAATAGCAATGAAAGAAGCAATATCAAATCTAAATGTTATTCCACAACATATATTAATAGATGCTATGAAATTGGATATAAATATTCCTTCTACATCAATAATAAAAGGAGATGCTAAAAGTGAATCAATAGCTGCAGCATCAATAATTGCAAAAGTAACTAGAGATAAAATGATGTATGAACTTGATAAGAAGTATCCAGAATATGATTTTAAAAATAATAAAGGATATGGAACAAAAAAACATTTAGATGCTTTAAAAAAATATGGTGCTTTAAAAGAACATAGAAAGACATTTAATCCTGTTCCTAGTTGTATTAAAAAATAATTATTAATGTTTTTTTAACAATAAATTTGTTTTTCTTGCATTTTAAAAATTAATGTTATAAAATTATATTAGTATGAAAGATAAAAAAGGGTATAACTTGTAATGATTTTTAATTGTCATTTGTTATACCTATTTTTATAGAGGGGAGTTTTATGAATAAGAAAAAAGTTACTTTACCACTTAAAAGTAAAGGTAAAGATATTGATTATGAATCTTCATTTGATGAAGATTCTGATATGGTTGAGGTTGTTCCAACTGAAATAACAGAACAAAATTTAAAAGAATATGCTGATCAATTACAATTTGATACTTTAGTCCAAGAATGCATTGTAGAGGATTTATGCAAATCATATTCTATAACTAAAGAAGATTTTATGATTTTAGTTCATGAAGTAAAAAAACGTGGTAATAATATTAGAATAATGAATACTACTGCTTATGTAGATTCTGAAGATGATGATTTACCTGTTAAAACTAAAATTACATTAATTCAAAACTTTGGACACAAACAATTAATTGATGATTTAACTTATAATATAGTTTGTAATGATGATAATATTAAATGTATGTTTATATCTGATTTAAGATTTGGAAGCGTATATCAACAGACTACTATATTAAATGAAATGTATTCAAGAGCTAAAGCTTTAGGTGTAAAATATGTATTTATAACTGGAGATGTTGTTGAAGGTATGTATACTGGTGCTAGAAGTATATATAATTTAACATTACACAAAGAAGGGTATGAAGATCAAGCAAGGTATGTTGCTAGTGTCTTTCCTAGGGTAGAGGGTATAACTACATATTTTATAACTGGAGAACATGATTTATCATTTTTAAAGACTAAAGATAAAATCGATATTGGTAAACTTATTTCTAGTCAAAGAGAGGATTTAATATATTTAGGACAAAATAGAAGAAAAGTTTCTTTTATTAATGAAGACAATGGTGGAGAAATATCTATATATCTACAACATGCTAAAGGCAATGTTCCTTATACTATATCTTATAAACCTCAACAAAAAATCGCTTCTTTAAGAAATGAAGATAAAACTGATATTCTTGTTACAGGACATTTTGCAGCTTGTGATGCGTTTTTAAGAAGGGGTATTCAGTCTTACCAAGTTCCAACTGTAGTGGCTACTACTGATGAAATGAAAGATGCTCATACACCTGTTTATAATACTATAGGTTCGTGGATGGTTACTTTAAATAGAGATAGAAAAGGTGGTTTAAAAAACACTTCACAAATATTTGTGCCTTATTATAAAACTATTCCAAACGATTATAAAACTTTTAAACCATTATATTCTTCTACTAGTAAACAAGTACCTGTTAAAAGCCCTGTTATTAAAGATGATGTTGACAAAATATTTACTTCTATTGGTAATGGAGAAAGTATTGATGAAGTATGTGAAAGGCTTAATATTAGTGAGTTAAAATTTGGTGGATTACTTGAAGAATTTAAGTTAAGAGATTATGATATAGATATTACTGATCCTGATATTGATGGTGTTAGATATATATCTAAAAAAAGATTATATAGAAGTTCTAAACCAATTAAGACTCCTACTGAAAATCTTACTAAAATTAGTTTATTAGTAATATCTGATACTCATTTATGTAATGAAGCTCAACAATTAAATTTTTTAAATACTATGTACAAAGAAGCTTATGAAAGAGGAATTACTACTGTATTGAATTGTGGTGATTTATTAGATGGTGACTATAAGAATAGACCTGAACATCAATATGCATTATTTAGACAAGGTGCTTCTAGACAAATAAATTATCTTGCAGAGTATTATCCAAAAATAGATGGAATGGATACATACTTTATTACTGGTACACATGATCAAACTCATGAAAAAAATGGAGGTACATTTACTGGACCTGAAATAGAACAAAAAAGACCTGATTTACATTTCTTAGGTGATGATATGGGAATGTTTCATCCAGTTGAAAGTCCTAAAACAAATATCCAATTATATCATCCTGGTGGTGGGTGTGCGTCTAGTTTATCTTATAAAATGCAAAAATATATTGATAAAATGGAACCTGGTAATAAACCAAATATTCTGTTTTCAGGACATTTTCATCAAAGCCATATGATGGCATATAGAAATGTTATTGCTGGTTTAATTCCCTGTTTAACTGATAAAACTAGTTTTGCTATAAGACAAGGATTAGAGAATACTATGGGTGGCTATTTTGTGGATTTATATGTAAATTCCAAAGGTGAAGTAGAAATGTTTGGCTATGAGGAAAAAAGATTTTCTCAAAAAGATTGTAAAAAAGATGATTGGTTAAAGACAAAAAAATTAGTTATTAAATAAGTTGCATTTTATAAAGTATTATGTTATTATTTATTCATAAATGCGAATATAGTGTGATGGTAAAACGCTTAGGCAATGAAAGTAAAGTGATTCTTTTGAATAATTCAGGTGGAACCGTGGGAATATCTCACCCTGTAGTATTTAAAAGAATTTTTATTTTTTTAGGAGGATATTATGGAAAAATTAACTATGGAAGATCTTACTAATTATTGTAAGAATTATGGATTTATATTTCAAGGTAGTGAAATATATGGAGGATTATCTAATACTTGGGATTTTGGACCTTTAGGGGTATTACTTAAGAATAATATTAAGAATGCTTGGATTAAAAGATTTATTCAAGAGGATGTTAATAATGTTTTACTTGATTCTGCTATTCTTATGAATCCTAAAGTATGGGAAGCTAGCGGTCATATTAAAACTTTTAATGATCCATTAATTGATTGTAAGCATTGTAAGACTCGTCACAGAGCTGATAAGTTATTAGAAGATGCTGGTGTTAAAGATGTTGAAAAAATGACTAATTCTGATATGATTAAATATATTAATGATAATAAGATAGTATGTCCTAATTGTGGTAAATGTGATTTTACTGATATTAGAGAATTCAATCTTATGTTTAAAACTTTTCAAGGTGTAACAGAAGATAATAAAAATACTATTTATTTAAGACCAGAAACTGCTCAAGGTATATTTGTAAATTATAAGAATATTGAACGTTCTATGAGGCTTAAATTACCTTTTGGAGTAGGACAAGTAGGTAAGTCTTTCAGAAACGAAATAACTCCTGGAAACTTTATATTTAGAGTTAGAGAATTTGAACAAATGGAACTAGA
The DNA here is from genome assembly GCA_964545285.1 of uncultured Clostridium sp. Classification (GTDB taxonomy): domain Bacteria; phylum Bacillota_I; class Bacilli_A; order RF39; family UBA660; genus CAG-1000. Next base: position 155 of record CAZJEW010000038.1, on the reverse strand, counting down.
ATTCTTTTGCAAACCAGGTACTGAATTAGATTGGTTTAAACATTATAAAGATGAATGTAAGAAGTTTTTAATTGATTTAGGTATTAATGATGATAATATTAGATTAAGAGACCATGAAAAAGAAGAATTATCTTTTTATAGTAATGCTACTACTG
>CAZJEW010000037.1:0-9982 GCA_964545285.1 uncultured Clostridium sp. | reverse complement strand
ACATTTATTTTATAAAAATAATATCAAATTTTGTTGACTACTTTATATATTTAATGTAAAATTAAGTTGATAATAGGTGAGGTGTTATGAAAAAGAAACTATTAATAATATGTGAAATTATCTTTTTGTTTTGTTTGTTTGAAAACATTTATGCATTTGAACTAAATTATAAGGATAATCCAAGTGATTCAAGCGATTCGGGATACATTCAAAATTCTGAATTTAGTTATGATGAATTAATTTATAAAGAAAGTATTATTAAAAAAGATAGTAAACTTTTTAGAAATAACACTTTACCAGTAACATATGATTTAAGAAATATAGATGATGTAAGCTATGCTCCACAGGTTAGAGATCAGGGTGATTTAGGTCTTTGTTGGGCATTTTCTTTAAATAGTATGACTGAATCTTATTTAATTAGACATAATATGGGAAATTATAATTTTTCTGAAAATAAATATGATTTAGCATTAAATTCTCTTGCTACTTCAGGATTTTTTGGATCTAATTTTGTTCACGCGCTAGGTGATGGAGGTAACAATTTTTATTCTATGGCTTTATTATGGGCTGGTATTGGTCCAACTACTGAAACTAATTTTGGATATGATTATATGGATTCGTACTCTGAAAGTTTTTTAAACAGTGTTTCTAAGGCTTCTTTTATGGATGCTTCATATAATGATTATGATATTACTGATATGTTTACATATTATTATAATACTTCAGTGTTTGGAAATAATCCATTAAATTATACTGAGTCATTAAATACAAATGTTATTGAACCTGTAAAAACGTATATTATGGCTAATGGAGCTATATCATCAGCTACATTTGTTCCAAGCAACTTTTCAAATGGTAATACGACTTTTATCTATAATAAAGGAGTAGATGTAACTAATAATACTGCTGTAGAGAATTATGCTGATAGTGGATATGATGGTCATGCTATTACTATAATTGGTTGGGATGATAATTATGGTGATATAGATAATGCTGATGGGGATAATGATATTACTACTGGAGGAGATGGAGCTTGGTTAGTTCAAAATTCTTGGGGAGATTTCTTAACATATTTTTATATTTCATATTATGATGTGTTCGTATCATATGATTTTACACAAATTGTGCATTTAGAAGAAAAAACATATGATAATCAATATATTAATTATTTGGATTTTACTGAAGATTCTACTAGCAAAGAAGCTGATTATTTGTTTTATGTAGGGACAACTGAAACTGTTGATAAAGTTAAATTATTTTTAGAGTATTCAGTTCCTAGAAATATAAGTGTAACAATTTCTTCATATTTTGGAACATGTGAATCTAATGAAACAAAGACATTATCTAATGGTCTTTATTCGTTTACATTTGATAATTGTTTAATTTATGGTGAAACAACAATTACTATTAATAATGGATATTATGGTAATTCAGAATATCTTAACGTATTATTAACTACAAACAATATTTTTGAGCCTTCAAGTGATGCAATATATGGTTATATAAGTGATTCGGATGGATATATAGGTAAATATATTAATAATTATGCTAATACCTATATGTATTATAATATTTACACTAAAACTATTGATTCTTTTACTGATTATAATATTACTATTTTAGGTACTAATTCATTAAGTGAGATTGAATCAGCTAATAATATAACTAATAATTTTACAATAAATAAAATGGATATATGGAATGGAGAATCTAGTTTTGAAATTTCATTTAAAAATGAAATTAATGATTATAAATATATAATCATATATTGGGGAAATAATGCTACTGAAATTAGATATTTTGAATTATATCAATTAGATGGTTCTGGTATTGAATCTGATCCTTATTTAATTAAAGAACCTGAAGATTTGGATACTTTAAGTTATTCTTCATCATATTTTAAATTAAATAATAATATTGATATGAAAAATATTACTTCATCTACATATGGTTTATATAATGATGAAGGTTATGGATGGCAATCATTAGTGTTTTCAGGAGTATTGAATGGAAATGGTTATTCTATTAAAAATTTATATAGTAAAGATTCTTGGTATGGTGATGGTGGATTATTTAAAGATTTAAATGGAGCAAAAATATATAATTTAAAACTTGAAAATTTTAATATTACTAATCCAAATGAATCTGTTGCTTGTTTATCTAGTAATACAACTGATAATGTAATTATTGACAATGTAGAAATATATAATTGTAACTTAGATTCTTCTCATTATAGTTCTGGGCTAATTGCTAATGTGGAGGGGAATTTATCTGTTACTAATGTAAAATTATACGATTCAACCATAGTTTCTAGCGATAAGTCAAGTGGATTAATAGGTATAATAGATATGAATAATAACTATAATGTGGAAGTGTCAAATAATTATTTAGAAAATAATAAGATATATTATATAAATACAGGAGAAGATCATTATAGTAATTTATTAATAAATGATATAGATGTTTATAATGCATTTGATGATTTAGGAAGTATTTCTATTACTAATAATAAAGTTTTAAAAGGGACAAATGTATCCAATGCAACTAATGCTACTAACCTTATTGAAAATGCTATAGGAGAAATTTATGATAGAAATGGAACATTAAGTAATTCAAATGAGGTGTTTGAATCAATATATACTAATAGTGACAATGCAATATTAACATCTGAAGAATCAATAGTTAGTACAACTTTTGCTGATTTCGATTTTAGTGATATTTGGGATATTGATACAAATGAAACTCCTAGATTAAAGATGTTTGATTTACCTACTGGGTTAGTTACTCCTAGTGTTAGTGAAATAAGTGAAAATTATAATGAATTAGATGCTGTAGTTGACACAAGTTCTACTGATACATTTATAAGCATACCAATAGATACTTCTATTAGTAATTTGAGTTTAGGCTTTACTCTTGGTGATAATTCATTAACTCTTAAAACATATAATGCAGATGGTTCGTTAAGTAAAGAAACTGATACTGTTACTACTGGAACTAAAGTTGTTGTAAGTAATGGTTATGATGAATTAACATATAATGTAGTATTACTTGGAGATTTAAATTGTGATGGTGAAGTATCATTACAAGATTTCAGAAAAGCATCAATATATATTCTTGGTAACACTAGTGAAAGAAAAGAAATATTACCAGGGGAAGAGCAGGTATTAGCTGCTGATATAAATGGTGATAAATCATTTAATGTTCAAGACTTTAGAAAAATATCTAATTATATACTTGGCGAATCATTTTAGGAGGAAAGAATGAAAAAAATATTATTGTTAATTGTATCGATGTTTTGCTTTATTAGTATTACTAATGCCTCAGGGATATCTGTAAATATATCATGCCCTGAAACTGCTAGTCCTTCTTCGACTGTTAGTTGTACTATTAATGCTACTCCTTCAACTTCATGGTATGTATGTGCTTTTCAAGTCAAATATACTATTACTAATGCAACATTTGATTCTTTTACTAAAAACAGTATATTTACCGGAGGCACTAATGCTAATGGAGCTGTTCTTAATATAGATAATGTTACCGATTGTTTTTCTGGTTCTACTAGTATTGGAACGTTAAAAGTTACAATGCCTAGTTCTGGAACTGCTAGTATAATTTTTAAGGAGATTGAAGGAACTGATGATACTGGGAATGAATCAAGTTCTGCAAGTGATGTTACTAAAACTATAAGAGTTAAATCAAATGATGCAACTTTATCTTCATTAACATTATCTAATGGAACATTAAGTCCTACATTTAGTTCAAGTACTACTGATTATACCGCAACTATAGATGCAGCATCCACTGTAATAAGTGCTGATAAAAGTAATACTTATGCATCTATTAATGGTACTGGTACTAAAACTATTAATTATGGAAATAACGTGTTTATTATAGTTGTTACTGCTGAAGATGGTAGTACAAAAACTTATAAAATAACTATTAATAGACCTGATAATAGAGATACTATTAATACTTTATCTAAACTAACACTTAATAATGGTACTCTTAGCCCAACATTTAGTTCTGCTAATCTTACATATACTGCAACTGTAGCTTCAACTATTACCAAAACCACTGTAACCGCAACATTAACAAGTAATAAATCATCTTTCGTGAGTGGTTATGGAAGCAGAGAAGTTAATCTAGAATATGGAAGTAACAAAATAGAAGTTAAAGTTAAAAGTGAAAATGATGTAGTTAGAATATATTCTATATATGTTACTAGAACTGATAATAGAAGCTCTGATAATTATTTAAAATCTTTATCTTTAGATAATGCTACTATTAATTTTAGTAAAAATGTTACTGAATATGCAGTAACTGTAAATTATAATATTGAAACGATGAATATTACTGGAACAGTTAATGATTCAAAATCTACTGTAACGGGTTTAGGAGTTAAAAATTTAAACGTAGGTGCTAATATTATAAATATAGTGGTAACTGCTGAAAATTCAGCTACAAAGACTTATAAAATAACTATAACAAGATTATCACAAGATGAAACCCCATCATCAAATACTAATTTAACTAGTTTAACTATTACAAATCATGATTTTAGTTTTACAAGCGGTAAGACAGAATATGATATAAAATTAGAAGATGATGAAGATATATTAGACTTATCATATATAACAGAAGATACTAAATCTGTTGTAACTGTTACAGGAAATGAAAATTTAAAAAATGGAAGTATTGTAACAGTAACGGTTACTTCTACAGATGGGACTATTAAAGTATATAAATTAAATATAGTAAAATCTTCATCAAATATTACTGATACCATGACTTCAACAAATGACTCTTCATATAAAATAGAATGGAGTAAGGAGCTAATTATTAGTCTAGTTAGTATAATAGTTATATTAGGTATTATTATTACGGCTATAGTTATTCATATTAAAAGAAAGAAAAACTCAGAAATATAAATTTCTGAGTTTATTTTTATTATGGCGGAGACAGAGAGATTTGAACTCTCGCACCAGTTTCCCGATCTACACCCTTAGCAGGGGCGCCTCTTCAGCCGCTTGAGTATGTCTCCACAGCACATTAAAATAATACATTAAAAATCAATATAAGTCAAGATAAATGCATTATTTTCTTATTTTTAAAACATAATTATTTCTTAAATAACTTGAAATATAATGTTAGTTTTGATATGATATTATCATAAGGAAGATGTAATATGGAAAATAATAATATAAATAACGAAGAAGAAATACTTAACACTATAAAAATGGAACCTATTTTAGAAAAAACTAAAATAACAGAAGAACCTCAAGCAATTAAAAAGAAAAAAATGATGAATGCTGTTGATTATATTTTAATTGCATTAATAGTTATTATTATAGCAATATTTGTTGTTGTTGTTATTAAATTATAGGAGTTATTATGAAAAAAGGTTTTACTTTAATTGAATTATTAGCTGTTATTGCTATTATTGGTGTACTTGCTGTAATAGTTATTCCTAACGTAGCAAAAAGTTATGAAAATAGTTTAATAAAACTTATGGAAACTGAAGAAAACAATATGGTAACTGCTTCTGATTTATTTTTAGAAGATTATTGTATTAGTCCTATTTCATCAAAATATAGTTGTCCTAATACATATGTTAAAGCAACTAAAACAGGCTATATTTGTTTAAGTAGATTACAACAAAATGCTATCGATTCAAATCAAGGATATATAGATTCAATAAAGTTTAAAAGTGAAGAATGTTATGGTTTTGTTTTTTATTCAATAGAAAATTCTTCAAGTATTAAAAAAGCTTATTTATTTTGTGGATATAATTCAAGCGATGGAACTTATGAATATGCTACTGATTCTAATTATATACCATGTGGAAATGAATTTAGTGATTGTGGAGTAAATTAATGAAAAAAAGTAAAGGAAAGACAATTTGTATTTATTCTCCTAAAGGTGGAGTGGGTAAATCAATGATTGCTGCTAATATGGCAGGAGTTTCTTTTCTTATGAATAAAAAGACTTTGTTGATTGATGCTGATTTATATGATGGTGGACTATCATTGTTTGTTGATAATGATATTAGTAAAACCATTTACACATTATCTGATGATTTTAAAAATAATAAATATGATACTATTTATGATTATGTTTATCATTATAACGAAAAGATAGATATATTGTGTGCTCCTAAAACACAATTACAATCGGGAGACGTAAAAGTAAAATATATTGAGTCTATTATTAATGTTGCTAAAGAAAATTATGATTTAGTTGTTATTGATACTAATTCAGCATACAATGAACTTAATAAAAGAATATTTGAATGTGTAGATGAGATATTATTAATACTTACTAATGATATGATAAACATTAAAAATATCAAAAATATAATAAATATATTTAAATCTGAAGAAAATAATAAATATAAAGTTCTTCTTAATAGTTCTTTTGACTTTAAAGAACCATACTTTTCAAATTATGAAATAATTAATGTAATAGGTGCTAATATAGATTATACTTTAGATAGAGAATCATTCTTTAAAAACATTACTTTATATATATATCATAATACAATTCCTATTTTGTATAGAGATAATGATATTAAGTATTATAAATTATATGATAGATACAATTTAATAATAAAAGATTTATTTAATGGTAGTGAAGATAATGACTAAGACATTAATAATATTAATAATGTTTAATATGTTAGCAATACTATCTGTAGTTCTTATTACTACTAAATGGATATTAATAAAATCTAAAAATAATAAAATAAATAAATTTAAAAAATATACGTATGATATTAAGTAAAGCACATTTAGTGCTTTTTCATTGAAAATATATTATAAATATATTATAATTTAATAGTTAAGAGGTGTAATACTATGAATAAAGAATTAGCTGATTTAATATTTCCTAATATTAATAAAACTGTAGAAGATTATGAAAAAATATATCCTAAGAGAGATTTAAAAGATGGAGCTTGTGTAACTAGAATAGCACCTTCACCAACAGGATTTATGCATATAGGAGGCTTTTTTCAAACTGTTATTGATTATGTTTTAGCAAAACACACTAATGGTGTTTTTATGTTAAGAATAGAAGATACTGATCAAAAAAGAGAAGTTGAGGGTGCTGTAGATGTTATATATCATTCTTTAGAAGTTAATGGTTTAGTACCTGATGAATATGAATATAACAAAACTATTGGTAACTATGGACCATATGTTCAAAGTGAAAGAAAAGAAATATATCATGCTTTTATAAAACATTTAATTGAGATTGGAAGAGCTTATCCTTGTTTTTGTACTAAAGAAGATTTAGAAGAATTAAGAGTTATGCAAGAAGGTAAAAAGTTAAGAACTGGATATTATGGTAAATATGCTAAATGTAGAAATATACCTACTAATGAAGCAATTAAAAGAATTAAAGATGGTGAGTCATATGTAATAAGATTCAAATCTATGGGAGATTGTGATGAAACTTTTGAGTTTGAAGACTTAGTTAAAGGTAAAATAATATTTCCACAAAATGATTTGGATATACCTATTATGAAAAGCGATAATTTACTTCCAACATATCATTTTGCTCATTTGGTTGATGATCATTTAATGAGAACAACACATGTAATAAGAGGAGAAGAATGGTTAAGTAGTGTACCTATACATATTGAATTATTTAATGCTTTTGGTTTTGATTTACCACATTATATACATACTCCTTTAATTATGAAAAAGGATGGAGATATAGTAAGAAAAATAAGTAAAAGAAAAGATCCAGAAGCAACAATGAGTTATTATGAAGAAAAAGGATATCCATCTCTTGCTGTTATAGAAAGCTTAATGACTATAATAAATTCTAATTATGAAGAGTGGCATACAAATAATCCAGATAAATCTTTTGTTGAATTTGAATATTCACCATCAAAAATGTCATCTTCAGGAGCGTTTTATGATTTAGAAAAATTAAATAATATCTCTAAAACTATAATATCAAAAATGTCTAAAAATGAAGTATACAATGAATCATTAAAGTGGGCTAATAAATATAGTAAATCATTAAAAGAAATGATTGAAAGTAATCCTAATTATTATAAATCTATTATTAATATTGAAAGAGAACAAGAAAAGCCAAGAAAAGATATTGAAAATTATAGTATGATTGAAGATTTAATATGGTATATGTATAATGATAAATTCTATTTAAAAGAAAAAACTTATGAATGGATGAAAATTAATAATAAAGAAGAAATACTAAACATTTTAAATGATTATATTGATAATTATTATAATGAAAAAGATGACAAAGAAACATGGTTTAATAGTGTTAAAGAAATGTGTGATAAATTAGGCTATGCATCTAATATGAAAGATTATAAAAAGAATCCTGATAATTTTAAAGGAAATGTTGCTGATATAAGTACAGTATTAAGAGTAGCTGTTACTTCAAAATCTAACACGCCTGATTTATATGAATTATTAAAACTATTAGGAAAAAAAGAAATTGAAAAAAGAATTGAACTAATTAAAAATTTAGAATTTTAGAAAGGAGTTATTATGAATAAAATAATACCTAGAACATTACCTGGTACTATGGAGTTATTACCTAAGGATCAAATATTATTTAATGATATTAAAAATAAAATAATTAATGTTTATGAAAAATATGGTTTCTTACCTCTTGATACACCTATAATTGAAGCTAGTGAAGTATTACTTGCTAAAGGTGGAGGAGAAACAGAAAAACAAATATATAGATTTAAAAAGGGTGAATCTGATATATCACTTAGATTTGATTTAACTGTACCACTTGCTAAATATGTATCTGCTAATTATGGAGAATTAGTATTTCCATTTAAAAGATATCAAATAGGTAAAGTATATAGAGGAGAAAGAAACCAAAAGGGACGCTATAGAGAGTTTTATCAATCAGATATAGATATAATATGTGAAGATAATTTACCACTTATAAATGATGCTATAATGCCTTCTGTAATTAATGATATTTTTAATAGTATAAATATTGGAAAATTTATTATTAAAATAAATAATAGAAAGATATTAAATGGAGTACTTGAATATTTAAACATTGATAATAAAGTAGAAACATTAAGAATAATAGATAAATATGATAAAGTTAATATAGATGAATTAAAATCTTGGCTAGATGAAATAAAAGAAAATATATCAGATTTTTTAATTCCATTTATTAATACAAATGGTTCAAATGATGAAATAATTAACGAGTTAAAAAGAATGTCTATTGATAATGAAACATTTAATGAAGGAGTTAACGAACTTGAAACAGTTATTAATTATATGAAAGAACTTGAAATACCAGAAACTAATTATAAAATTGATTTAAAAGTATCAAGAGGACTTGATTATTATACTGGTACAGTATATGAAACTAATTTAGTAGATTATCCATCACTTGGAAGTATTTGTTCTGGAGGAAGATATGATAATTTAGTTGAATATTATACTGATAAACAACTTCCTGGAGTAGGAATATCAATTGGACTTACAAGATTATTTTATCAATTATTAGAATCAAAAATAATTGAACCTAAATCATATTCTTTAGTAGATGCTTTGGTAGTACCAATGTCAAATGATTTAAAATATTCGTTGAAGATAACTAAATTATTAAGAGATAATAATTTAAAAATTGATTTATGTACTATAGATAAGGGATTCAAACAAAAATTAAATTATGCTAATAAATTAAAAATACAATATGTAATTATTGTAGGAGAAGATGAAGAGAATAATAATTATGTAACTATTAAGAATATGAATACAGGTATTCAAGATAAAGTAGATTATAATAAAATATTAGATTATTTTAAAAATATTAAGAAATCTTAATATTTTTTAATTTGTAGTTAAATATTGACTAAAAAGGCTTTTTATGGTATATTTATTTAGCAAATGGCGATATTGGTGAAGTGGTTAACACGGCGGATTGTGGTCCCGTTATTCGAGAGTCCGATTCTCTCATGTCGCCCCAT
>CAZJEW010000036.1:2347-10835 GCA_964545285.1 uncultured Clostridium sp. | reverse complement strand
CTTTGTGCATCATTAAAATATGCTGGAACAGTAATAACTGCTTTAGTAACTTCTCCACCAAGATATGCTTCTGCTGTTTGTTTTAAATTAATAAGAATTTTAGCACTAATCTCTTCTGGAGTATATTTTTTACCTTCAGCTTCAACTTTCTTATCAGTTCCCATTAATCTTTTAATTGAACTAATTACATTAGTAGAAGTCTGAGCTTCACGTTTAGCAACATCTCCAACTCTTACTTCACCGTTCTTAAAACTTACTACTGAAGGAGTAGTTCTATTACCTTCAGCATTTGGGATTACTTTTGGTTCCCCACCTTCTAGTACAGCAACGCAACTGTTTGTTGTACCTAAATCTATACCTATAACTTTATTAATTTTTGCCATAAATTATCATTCCTTTCTTATTTATTCACTTTAACCATTGCTGGTCTAATTAATTTATCTTTATACATATAACCTTTAGTTAATACTTCAAGTACTACATTTTCAGGCTTATTAGCATCATGTTCAGTAAGAACAGCATCCATAATATGAGGATCAAATTCTTTTCCTAAAGCATCAACTTCCTTAACTTCATAATTATCAAGAATAGCAGTTAAACTTCCGAGTATCATTTTAAATCCACTTAGGAATTTGCTTACTTCATCACTCAAATCATTATCATCAAGTAGTATAGCTCTTTCAAAATTATCTTTTACAGTTAATATTTGTTTTATGAAATCTTCTCCCTCATATTTAAGCATTCTGCTTACTTCACCTTGAGTTCTTGTTTTAAAATTCAAATATTCAGCTTGTAATCTTAAATATTTTTCTTCTAAATCCTGATTCTTTGTAGATAATAATTGAATTATAGTGTTAGGATCAAATCCTTCGCCACATCTGGAACAATCTTCACATGAACAATCACATGAATTTTCATTCACATCTTCACATGTGCAATCTTGACCATCGTTACATCCACAATTGCATTCTTCACTACAATTACAATCTTTCTCTTTCATTTCTTTTTTGTTATCTTTCTTTTTCATATCTTTCCTTTCAATTTCTTGCGTTGATTAATCCTATGATATTATTCATAGTTTCTTCTTTAGTATCAACTATTAAAACACCTTCTCTTAATTTCTTATCAAGTTTCTTAAGTAATTTATCCATCTTACTTATATTATTATCATTAGGTGAATTTTTAATCTCCACAAAAGTTGTTCTTAATTTAATACTAATATTTATTACATCTTGATAGTTTGTTCTCAAGATAAATCTCCTTTCTTTTCAACATGCTCTTTTATATATTCAAGCATATTTACTACCCTTTCATATTCCATTCTTTTAGGCCCTATAACAGCTATAGTACCCTCTCTTCCACCAGCATGATATTTTGTTTTAACAATAGTTACATTATCATCAAATTCACTTTCACTACCAATATATACTTTAACCTCATTATCAGTTTCTTCAATTTTATTCACAATATCTTTGCTTTCAAATTTACTTATGATATTTTTAACATCATCAACTGTATTAAATTCCGGTTGTTTTAATATATTAGTTTTACCACTAAATCTGACGTTTTGTTCACCTGTAAAATTTGATAATGCATCATAGAATGCGTTATAAACCATTTCATAATTCTTAACATAGTTACGAATAATCGGTTTAATTTCAAATTCAAGTTTACTCGCAACGTCATCAATTGGTGTTCCTACAAGCATTTTGTTTAATAATTCTGTAGTTTTTGCTATTTCAGATAAATCTACATTTTCATCAAAAGAAATATTTTTATTTTCAACATGACCTTTATCAGTAATAACTATTGCAACTAATTGCTTATTAGTAACCGGTATAACTTCAACTTTAGTAAGTTTATTTTCCAATGATTCTCTTCCTAATACTACTGATGTATAATTAGTTATATCACTTATTATTTCAAGGCTTTTACTAATTGCATCATTAATATCAAGTTCGTTATTAGAAAATATAGTTTGAAGTTTAATCATATCTTCACCACTAATTTTTTTTGGTTCCATTAGATTATCTACATAATATCTGTACCCTGCTTCAGACGGAATCCTTCCTGAAGATATATGAGTTTTTTCTAGATATCCAATATCTTCTAATTCAGCCATATCATTTCTAACAGTGGCAGAACTACATTTAAACTTTTTACATAAAGATTTGCTTCCAATAGGTCTAGCTGTTTTAATGTATTCCTCAATAATACATTTAAGAATATCTTTTTGTCTAGTTCCAATCATATATACCTCCTTTTAGCACTCATTTTTTAAAAGTGCTAGTACTATTATAATATTCAAAATTAGCAATGTCAATACCTGAGTGCTAATTATTTTAAAAATATTACCAATTGTTATTTTTAGTACTTTTTGATACAATCATTTTATTAATGAAAGGTTATTATGAAAATTAAACATATTACGCTTAAAGATAACGAGGATTTTTTAAGACAAAAATCTAAAATAGTAAATTTCAAAGATAAAAATCTTAAAGAAGAAATTGATCTATTAGACAAATACTGTAAAGATACAGTATGTTTTGCTTTATCAGCAGTTCAAATTGGAATTCCTAAAAGAATAATATATTTAAAGAATACTACATTAGATATAGATATAAAAAATAAAGGTTACAATGAATCTAAAATATTAATTAATCCTGTTATAATATCAAAAAAAGGATTAACAGAGTTCTGGGAAGCTTGTTATAGCTGTGGAGAATATATGGGACTTGTTGATAGGCCTTACCAAATAACCATTGAATATTATGATATATCAAGAAATAAGAATATTGAAACATTTAATGGTTTTGAAGCAACTGTTTTATCTCATGAATATGATCATTTAGATGGGATTCTTCATATAGATATTGCCAAAAAAATAATTAAAATGCCAAAAGAAAAAAGAATTGAATTTAGAAAAAATCATCCATATAAAATTATATCAAAAGATTGTTATTATAGACAAAACAATAAAAAATGAAATTAAATTAACAATTTCTTTTTTATTGATTTATTTCTTTTAAAAACTTTCTACTTTTCGGATGAATTCCTGAATATTCATCATAGTATTCATTTAATATATCATCTATAGTATTAATAATATTATCATCAATATTCATTTCTGTTATTTTAGATATATCTACATAATAATATAGTCTTAACATTTTAATAACTTTTTCATTATATATTTGTTCATTTGTTCTGCATTTAGAACATATATATCCACCTTTAGACAAAGATATTGTTATTACTTTTTGATTACCACATTTTATACATTCATTTAAATTTAAATTAATACCTAAATATTCTAAATACTGTATTTCTAATATATTTGATATAACCTTAGGATTTAGTCCTTCTTCAAGCTTTAAAATACCATTTACAAACATATTATAAACTTCAATACTATTACTTTCTTTATATACCCCGGTGGTTAATTCAGTTATATATGATAAGTAACTAATCTTAACTATATCACTTTTAATATTTTCAAAATAATTTTTTATATCTCCATCTATTAATATAGAAAGTCCGTTTTCTTTATAATACATATAAAAAGTTCCATAAGCAAATCTCTCACTTATATTTCTAAGTTTACTTTTAAGTTTTTTACAACCTTTTGATATGACACCTATTATTCCATAATTAGGAGTTAAAATATTCAATATCTTGCTATTTTCTTTGTACGGAATAGATGTAACAACAAAACCTTCTACACTTATTACTTCCATAGTATTTAAAACATAAAGATTATATCTTTATGTTTATTTTCCTTTCTTATATTTTAAATAATGCTCTATTTTCCCTGTTTCTTTAAATTTATTCCAAGCATCTTCTTTTTTCATTTAATCTCCTTACAATATTATATTGCAAGAATTTCAAAATATTTATTCATCTTTTACTATATATCCTAAATCTTTAATATATCTATCTTTTTCTCTCCACTTCTTAATTGTTTTGCAAAACAATTCTAAATATACTTTTTTATGTAATATAGATTCCATTTCATATCTAGATTCTATGCCTATAGTTTTAATCATTTCCCCGCCTTTTCCTAAAATTATTTTCTTCAACGAATCTCTATCAACAATAATATCTATATATACATTAACTATATCTTTTTCATCTTCATAACCAACTAGAACACATGATATTGAATGTGGTACTTCTTCATTAGTATGAATAAATATTTTTTCCCTTACTATTTCAGATAATCTAAAATTCATATCTTGAGTTGTTTTTTCATCATTCATAAAGTATTTAATATTATCTGGCAAATAATTCTTTAATACTTTTATCAATCTGTCTATATTATCTTTTTTCAAAGCTGAAATTGGTATTATTTCAGAAAATTCATATAAATCTTTATATTCATTTATTTTTAATAATATTTCATTTTCAGATAATTTGTCAATTTTATTTAATATTAGAAAAACAGGTTTGTCTACGTTTTCTAATTTGTCAATCAAAAATTGATCACCTTTTCCATATGAAACAGATGCATCTATTACTAAAAGTAATATATCAACATCTTTAATAGAATAATATGCTTGTGCATTTAATGCTTGTCCCATTTTATCTATTGGTTTATGAATACCCGGAGTGTCTACAAATACAATTTGTGTATCCTCTTCATTATATATGCCTTGTATCAAATTTCTTGTTGTTTGGGGTTTTTCTGATATTATTGCTACTTTTTCTCCAATTATTGAATTTAACAATGTTGACTTTCCTGTGTTAGGTCTACCTATTATACTTACAAATCCACTTTTCATTATGTCCTCCTAAAAAAGTTCTATTATTTTTGGTAAAAATATTATTATTCCTTCGATTATTGATACTATAGCAAGTATTAAAACTGCAGATGCACTTGTATCTTTTGCCACTTTAGCAAGTGGATGATATTCTTGTGTTACTAAATCAACCACTGCTTCTATAGAAGTATTAACTAGTTCTAAAGAAATCACTAACCCTACTGTAATAGTAAGTATTGCCCATTCAACAACACTTATATTTAATAAAACACCTAAGACAATTACTATTACAGCCATTCCTATATCAACAGCTAAGTTTTGCTCATTCTTATAAGCGTATCTAAGACCACTAAAAGGATACTTAAAACTATTAATAAATTTCTTTATTCCTCTTTGATTCTTTCTTTCATCTCTTGATATTATACTCATTTAATATCTCCTCCTCAAGAGTTCTCATTACTTTTTTATCATTTTCTTTAATATGATCGTAACCTAATAAATGAAGAAGTCCATGAATACTTAAATAACATAATTCTCTTTCGATACTGTGTCCATACTCCATAGCTTGCTCTTTGCATCTTTCATATGAAATATATATTTCTCCTAAAAATCTCATATTATCATATTTTATATTATCGCTTTCTTCGAATGCAAATGAAATTACATCAGTAACAGCATCTTTATTTCTATAAGTTTTATTAATTTCTTGTATTTTATCATTATTAATTATTATTATATTAAATAATGGATTTTCAATATTTAATTTTTTACAAGCAAAATTACAAATATTATATACATTTGTAAAATCAATTTCTTCATCCAAAGTATTAATTATATAATCTTCCATATTACTCCTAAAATAAATTATAAATATATATTCCTATTGCTAACACTACTACTATAGCGAAAATATTTTTTATCCAATCTTTTCTAAATATTTCTGGCATATGTTTTCCTATTGCTTTAATAGCAATATATAATAAGAATCCTAGTAACCCACCTATTAAATTTAATATAATATCATCTATATCAAAACTTCTACCTATAAAATGTTGTACAGTTTCAATTATACCACTGCATAATAATGTTATTATTGTTATTCCAAACAGCCCATTTAGTTTGCAATATTTCGTTGCATAATATCCTAAAGGAACAAATAAAAGTATATTCCCTAAAACTTGTTTATAAAACTCTGTAGTTCCAAAATCATATCGTAATATTTCTCTAAATGGCATTAGATTAGTTCCTCCGCCAGGTATATCTTGATTGGTTACAAGCTGGAATAATACAAGAACATATGCTAAAAAAAGTAAATCAAAAAGTTCTTTGTGTAAAACAAATTTTTTTTCACTTTTTCCAACATAAGATATTCTTAATATTATAACAATAGATAAAACTATCACTAATGTTGGCCATGAAATTTCAATAACACTTTTTAAAGCATCATGAATCATTGTTAACCTCTTCTATTCTAAAAGTGCTCGTTATATTTTCATATACCTTGAAAAACACTTCTAATATTATTCTACTACGAAACACCTCTTTTTTCAAAACTTTTTTATACATTATATACTCATCTTCATCTAATAATCTATTAATATTATTTTCAGACCTTAATAACGCTTCATTATAAGCTTCATTTTCACCTATAGTAAATGTTTTATATTCATATATTTTTTTTTCTTCTTTATATATGTCAAACAATAAGTATGGTTTACTTAAAAAGATTTTTTTATCATTCATTGTATTAATACCATTGTATTTTCCTAAAATAGTAAATTCTTTATCAAACAATTTAATATAATATCTATTTATTATTTCATTTGTATCGACATATTCAGTATATGTGTAAGGAACATTAACATCAACAACATACCACACTTCTGCATACACTGTTCCATTTGAAGTAACTTGATTTACTAGTTTATCATTTTTATATATGTTGCCGGTTATTATTACATCGCCTTTTTTAACATAATCATTTATTTCTCTAACTTGTACTCCACTTATTAAATTAATATTCATAATTAAACCATCTTTATTAGCCACTATATTTGTAGGAATATTTATGTTTTCTTTTGGCTCATTCTCTTTTCTTTCAGTAATTTCAATTATATAATCTGTACCATTCTCAATTATCTCAATCCATTCTAAGCAATCTTTATTATCATATAATATTTTTTTCTTTATCTGTTGCAATTCATTAAAAGATTTTTTCTTTTTATAAATAGAAATATCATTCTCATACAAAGATTTATTTATTATTGATTTTAGTTCACTATTATTTGTATTTATTTTAATATCAAATATTGTTTGAGTTAACAGTATTAGTGTAATTAATGAAGAAAATATTCCAATTAAAACATATGTATTATATTTTAAAAAGTTTTTAAATGCATTTATTCCATAATAATTAATTACTTCTATTTTATAATTACTTAACAATTTAATATCATTATAATTAATTGTTAACTGATAATAATTTTTTCCTTTGATTAAATTCTCAAAATAAATTTTATTATACATTAAAAAATCAATAAATTTATATGTGTTAATATATACTCTGATTTTTATTTTATTATTCATTTATAAAAAATATTCCTTTAATATTACCATCAATAATTAATTCATTTTCATTTAATTTTCTTATTAATAAAGAATCCCCTTGTATATTAATTATTTTATTCAATACCTTTATTTTAATAAGATAATTATCAATATCTAATATGCTTCTATAATTAATTATATGAATATTATCATTATTAATTATTATTTCATATTTATATTTTATCTCACTTAATATGTTCATAATAAATAATATTTTATTATATAAGAAAAAATACTATTTCTAGTATTAATCTTTTTATTTATTTAATTGTTCCTTTTTTTTCTTTATTTCTAAATCTATTTCTCTATTTATTTGCCTTGCTGCATTTTTTATTTTATTAATTAAAGTTGATACTTTATTAGCATCTTCTTGCAATTTAGATATAATTTCATCAATTTTTTGAATAACTACATTTACAGCAGAATTATTGTTAGAATTATATAATTCTTCTTTAGAATTTTCTAATTCCTTAATATTTTGCAAAATTTGTTCATAACTATCTTGTAGTTTTTTTAATTGCACATTTACATTAACATATTTCATTTTGCCTCCCGTTATTCCAAACCAATATCATAAATTAATATATTTAATAATCCATCTTCTTGACGTTTAAATGAAATAATATATTTATCATTTCTATAAGTGTTTTCTAGGTTATCAACTAAACTATAATTTTTATCTTCCAACACTTTGATATAATCTTTCACATTATCATCAGTAATATCACTTAATAAATAACCAGAGTGATTATCAACAACTTCATAAGATTGGCACTTTCCATAAGGTAGATTTGGCACTTCAATCGAACGAGGGTCAGGTGGCAAGGCGTTTCTATTAGGATCAATTGGAGTTACAACAACATCATTTGAAGGTGTGTTAGATGTTTCATCGCTATTTGCAGGTGTTTCGTTTTCATTTGTTGAATCCTCAGTAGGTTTATTTGATCCAGGATTGTTTGAATTATTATCATTATTAGTAATTTGGTCTACATTTTCAGAAAATGAATTATCGTTTGATGTCGATCCTGTTGATGTTGAGCCAGTCGATGTTGATCCTGTTGATGTCGATCCTGTTGATGTTGAACCAGTGCTGATGTGTGTTGTTTTTCCTTTAGCGGCAT
>CAZJEW010000036.1:0-2247 GCA_964545285.1 uncultured Clostridium sp. | reverse complement strand
GATCCTGTTGATGTTGAACCAGTGCTGATGTGTGTTGTTTTTCCTTTAGCGGCATCGTTAAATACATCAGCTAATGATACTACTGATGATGATGTGCCTCTAACAACGGCATCTCCACCAACATTACTTACATCAAAACCTTTTAGTTTACTTGTTACACTACCAACTACTGCACCACTTCTATTTGTATCAATTCCTGTACTCAATTCGGAATTTAATGCATTTGTGTCTAAACAATCACCAAACTCTTCATATTTAACAGATGCAAAGCCATATAGATATGGATCATCAGCTTTAAATGATCTAACTTGTACATCATTATATACATTTCCTTCTAAAGTATCTATGTATAATTCACCATTTACTTCCCTTACTCCCAAAACAAAACCTATATGAGTATAACTATTGCCTCCAGGAAATAACGAATTTATGTTTGCAGGATTATTAGCTCCATTAAAAACAACTATATCTCCAGCTTGAGGAATAAAATCTTCATCAATCCAATCAGAAACTTCTTTGTTTCTGTCGTAAGTACTATTAAATCTTGCTATTGCAGCATTCCAATTTGATAAACCACATGATCCATCTGTATTGCGATGATTATTATATTCAGCAACATATGCTTGACTCATATAAAAACTAATTCTAGGATCAGATGTAAAAGCCAAACCTTTGTCTCCGTTATACAATCCAATTATTTTATAAACTGAAGCATACGAAGTTGGAATAAGATTCCCATTTCCCCAAAAATATGATAATATGCTACCGACAAAATGAGCACACCAAGCATAATCAGCATAACTAATTTGTACCCCATATTCACTTTTATAATTTGAAGCATATGCATAAACATCATCTCTTTTTAAATTAAGATACTTAAAAGCAGCAATTATTATTGCTTTTCTTTCATCACACAAATCTTTAAATTCAGGATATATTAATTCTAACATATCCCAAGTTAAATCATTGTCTAAATCATCCTCTGATAATTGATATGTATTTGCAACTTCAGTTAACACTGAAGATGCAGTGCTAAGTCTATCACTTGAATTAGCTAAAGTATCAAAACTATCAGTAGAAATTCTTGATAAAACCCTTTGATCAACACTATTTAATGTTGACACAATATCATTTTTTTGATCAATTAAAGAATTAGATACCGTTCTTATAGAACTAGCACTATTAGATATTGAATCTAGATTTATTGTATCAGTTGCATACATACTAACTCCTTATAATACCTTAAAAAAGGTATAACCTTATACCTTTTTTAATTATTCTACATCATTTTGAAGACTTCTATCGTCCTCTTCACTTTGTACTACTGCTTTTCTTAAAAAAGTTTCATAATCAGTTACTTTATCTGGAAAGCCTCCCAATTTTACTTCTAATTCTTTATATGCATCTAATAGTTTATCTCCTGAATCGCTACTTAACACTTCTGAAAAATTAGACATTTCTCTTTTTAAATCATCAAATACTGTAGTCATAGTTGTTGCTGATCTTTTTAATTCATCAGCACAACTTGTTGCTTCAACAGTACTCATTGTTCCTAAAGCCATAAATAAATTCCTCCTATTACTATATGTTTGAAGCTATATCAGTTAGATTATCTCTAGAGTTTCTTAGTCTGACACCATGTTTTTTAATAATGTCTCCTAACTGTTCTACAACTTCTCCCAATCTTTTGAAATCATCTTCATATGAACGAATAACTTCTACAAATTTTCTACTTGTTTCATCATCCCATGCTGAAGTAATTCTTCCAGCAACATCATACACATTTTTTTCTTCTGAAATATAATTATTTGCTAAAGATACTATTTTATTTCCTTTTGAAATTAAACCTTCAGGATCTGATTTAATAACATTACTCATAAATTTTCCACCTTTCATTTTTCATCGTATATATTAAGAATAAACTATTTTTGAAGAACTGTCAATTTATTATACAATTATTTACATTTTTGATTATTACTTCATAATTAAAAGCAAGACTATGTCTTGCTTTTATTAGCATTTATTTCCATCTCTGGCTCTTCTAATTGCTGAACCTACTTTTCTTCCTAAATCTAATATAAATTCAAATGCATCTGTTATCGAATTTATTAAAGTTCCCGATATTCCCCCAACAATTAATTTTAACTCGTTGTCTTCCATATTATCCATTGCACGATAAAGGTCTTTGATAACCATCAATTACTCCTATTATAAAAGTAACTAAAGCTGCACCTAAACCTAATAATC
>CAZJEW010000035.1:0-11254 GCA_964545285.1 uncultured Clostridium sp. | reverse complement strand
ATATCATACATTAGCAATAGATACAAGTGGAAACTTATGGGCATGGGGACGTAATAATTATGGCCAATTAGGAAATGGAACAATAACAGATAGTAGTATTCCAATACAAATAAAAAGTGGAACAACATTTAGTAGTGTAACAGCAGGAAATTATCATACATTAGCAATAGATACAAGTGGAAACTTATGGGCATGGGGACGTAATAATTATGGCCAATTAGGAAATGGAACAATAACAGATAGTAGTATTCCAATACAAATAAAAAGTGGGACAACATTTAGCTGTGTATCAGCAGGACAATATCATACATTAGCAATAGATACAAGTGGAAACTTATGGGCATGGGGATATAATGGTAGTGGTCAACTAGGAAATGGAACAACAACAACTAGCAGCAGTCCAGTACAAATCAAAAGTGGGACAACATTTAGTAGTGTAACAGCAGGACATAATCATACATTAGCAATAGATACAAGTGGAAACCTATGGGCATGGGGACGTAATGATTATGGCCAATTAGGAAATGGAACAACAACAGATAGTAGTATTCCAATACAAATAAAAAGTGGGACAACATTTAGTAGTGTAACAGCAGGAAATCTTCATACATTAGCAATAGATACAAGTGGAAACTTATGGGCATGGGGATATAATTATTATGGCCAATTAGGAAATGGAACAACTACAAATAGTAGTACTCCAATTCAAATTAAAAGTGGAACAACATTTAGCAGTGTAACAGCAGGAAATAATCATACATTAGCAATAGATACAAGTGGAAACTTATGGACCTGGGGATATAATGATGATGGCCAATTAGGAACTGGAACAACAACAAATATAAATACTCCAGTTCAAATTATGAGTGGAACAACATTTAGTAGTGTAACAGCTGGAGAATATTATACATTAGCAATAGATTCATATGGAGATTTGTTTTCTTGGGGATGTAATCTTTATGGTCAACTTGGTAATTCTAATCCTTTTACATTAGTTCCAGCTATTTCAAATGTATATTAATAGTTAGTTTATTCTAATTATTTTTTATTTATTATTTATTAAAATCTTTATACATGATATAATAAAATATATGTTATGAAATGAGGTATCTATGAAAAAGGATTCATTTGTAAAAGGAGCTACTATTGCAACGATATGTATGTTTATTGCTAAATTTCTTGGAATAATATATGTTATACCTTTTTATAGTATAATAGGTGAACAGGGTGGTGCTTTGTATGGATATGCTTATAGTATATATAGTATTTTCTTATCTATATCTACTGCTGGTATTCCTACTGCTGTTAGTAAAGTTGTTAGTGAATATGATGCTTTAGGTAATGAAGAAGCTAAACATAGTGTATATAAAGTTGCTATTAAAGTTCTTGGTATTATTAGTATTGTTGCTTTTCTTGTGTTAATGATTTTTGCTCCTCAAATAGGTAAGTTAATAATTGGTGAAGCTACTGGAGGAAATTCTATTTCTGATATTTCTCTTGCTATTAGAGCTATTTCGTTAGCCGTACTTGTTGTTCCTTTTTTAAGTGTGCTTAGAGGTTATTTACAAGGTGAGAAATTCATTACACCTACTTCTGTTAGTGAAATAATAGAACAAGTACTAAGAATAGCTATTTTACTTCTTGGTAGTTATGTATTAATTAAACTTCTTAATAAAAGTATTACTATTGGTGTATGTGTTTCAGTGTTAGGTGCTTCCATTGGTGGACTTGGTGCTTATTTATATTTAAAGATTATTGCTAAGAAGAATAAAATTCTTAAAACTAACGTTACTAGAGATAAGACTTTAAATAAAGAAATTGTTAAAAAGATTATTAAATATGCTGTACCATTAATTATTGTTAGTACAATACTTTCTATATATAATTTTTCTGATTTAGTTTTAACTCTTAGAACTATGACAGATATTCTTGGATTTAAAGCTACTGAAGCCGAAAGAATCATTAGTTTATATACAACATGGGGCGAAAAGTTTCAAAGAATTGTTGCTGTTGCTTCTGTTGGTGTAGGTATTAGTTTGATACCTAATATAGTAAGAGCATTTGTAAAAAAAGAAAATTTAACTGTCGAAACAATTCTTAATAAAGCAATAGCTATAGTTGTATATGTAGGTCTTCCTATAACAATATTAATATCAATATTTAGTAATGAAGTATGGTCTATATTTTATGGAGCTAGTGTTGAAGGACCAATTATTATAAGGTATAGTATTTATGTAGGTCTATTAAGTTCGCTTAGTACTATTGCTACTACTTCTTTACAATCTATGAGCAAATATAAAAAATTATATTTATCTATAATCTTTGGAGTTTTATTGAATGCTCTTCTTGATATTCCATTAATATTATTAGCCTATAAACTTGGTTTTAATCCATGTTATGGATCAATAACAGCATCTGTTATTGGATTTAGTTTTACTACTATATATGCTTTACATGCTATTAAAAAAGATTGTAATATTAAATATAAAAAATTCTTTGATTTTCTTGGTAATATGATTCTCCCTGTGATTGGATTAATCTTAACTTCATTAATATTAAAATATATTATTAAAATAGATGTTTATGATAATAGAATAATTACTACTTTAGTAACTTGTATATTCTTTGGAGTTCCATTAATTGTATATGCATTTATATCATATAAGAATAAACTATTGTTTAATTTGTTTTCTGAAGAAAGAATTAATAAATTATTAAGGAGAAAAAATGAAAAGTAATAGTTATATTGAAATAGATTTAGATATATTAAAAATTAATGCGTCTAATATAATAAATAAATATCCCGATTATAAATATAAGATTGCTATGATAAAAGGTGATGCTTATGGACATGGATACTATATTGTAAACACTTTAAAAGAAGTTGGTTTTAATTATTTTGCAGTTTCTAATTTAAATGATGCTATTAAAATAAGAAAATATGATAAAGATACTAGTATATTATGTTGTGAACCTATTGATTTAAAATATATAGATGATATTATTAAATATAATATTACATTGACTATATATAGTGTATCTTATTTAGAAAGTTTAATTAAATTAAATAAGAAAGTTAAAATACATATTCTTATAGATAGTGGTCTTAATAGATTAGGTATAAATAATAAAGATGATTTTGATAAGTGTTGTTCTATTATAAATGATAATATTTATTTAGAAGGAGTTTATTCTCATTTTGGTACTACTGGTGTTAATGATAATAGATGGGATAATCAATTAGATTCATTTAAAAATATTGTTTCTTCTATTGATTTAAATTCTATTGATATTGTTCATTTGTATAGTAGTTTTTCTTTAGTTAATCATCCTAAAATAGATATATGTAATGGATATAGAGTTGGATCTTTAATATTTGGTGTTAATACTTCTTTAAAATATTCATCCGGTTTTAAAGATAAATTAAGGCTTTTAAGAAATGATTATTTTAAAAAGAAATATAATCTTAGTGATGTGTATTATAATTCTAATATTGATGTTAAAACGTTTATGAGAGTATATTCTAAAGTAATTGAAATCAAATCTATTAAAGGAAATGAATATGTTGGTTATGGTTTAGAATATAAAACTAATAAAGATATTAAAATAGGTATAGTGGATATTGGATATGAATCTGGAATAGGAAGAAGAAATAATAATAGAAAAGTTTTAATTAATAATAATTATTATAATATTATTGGTGAAGTAAGTATGTGTATGATTATTATTGAAATAGATGATAGTGTTAAAATAAATGATAGAGTTTTAATAGTAGGTGATACTATTCCACTTAGTACTATTTGTAATAGTAAAAATGAAAGTATTCAAGAAACATTTATTTCTTTAGGTAAGTCATTAAATAGAATATATATAAAGAATAATAAAGTAATATTTGAGGAGGAAAAATAATGGGAATAAGTAAAATGTTTTATAATAAAATAAAACAAATAGATAAAAAAAGATTAAATGAATTAGCTACTAAAATAGCTAAAGAGAATAATAAAAGTGTATCATATGTAAAAAAAGATATGATTAAAAATTTTATTAAATATGGAATAGGGTATACTGATTATTTAAAAAGTGATTTTATTAATTTAACACCTGAAGAAAAAAAAACTCATGTAACTACTAAAACATTTTTTAAAATATTACATTATTTAAATGATATGAATTATAAATGTACTATGAATGATAAAGTAGTTTTTAATAAAATATTTAAGGATTATATTAAAAGAGATTTTATAGATTTAAGAATTTCTTCATTAAATGAATTTAAAGATTTTATTAAAGAAAAAGATATTATTTTTTCTAAAAGAATAGCTGATTTTGGAGGACACGGGGTAACAAAAATCATTTTAAAAGATAATAATGATATTAATAAGTTATATAATGAAATAAAGGATAGAAAAGAATTTTTAGTTGAAGAAGCTATTATTCAACATGATGTACTTAATAAAGTAAATCCTTATGCTGTTAATTCTTTTAGAGTAGTTACTCTTCTTAAAGATGGGAAAGCTCATATTATTGGTAATGCTCTTAGAATTAATATAGATGATAATGCAGCTATTGGTTGCTCTGATGCTTATATGAGACTTAATGAGGAAGGCAAAGTATGTAGTAGAGTTCTTGATGATTCAGCTAATGAATATGAATGTCATCCAATGGTTAAAATCCCATTTAAATCATTAACTATTCCTTATGTTAAAGAATCATTTGATCTATGTTTGAAAGCAGCGTTAGAAGTACCTCAAATAAGATATGTAGGATGGGATATAGCTATTACTAAAGACGGTCCGGTTATTATGGAAGGTAATGAATGGCCTAGTTATGGTTTAGTTCAATTTAATAAATTTAATGATGAAAAGATTGGTCATTTAAAAGTTATCTCTGATATACTCGGAAATGAAATGAAAAATATTAAATTATAAAACATATTTAAAATATGTTTTTCTTTATAAAAAATCAATTATGTAGTAAAATATTATTAGGTGAATAATATGAAAAAAAGAGCAATTTTAATAGATGGAAACAATTTATTATTTAGAAGTTATTATGCAACAGCATATAATGGAAATTTTATGAATAATTCTAAAGGTTTTCCTACTAATGCATTATTTGGATTTGTAAATATGTTAAATAAAATTATCAATGAAGAAAATCCAGAATATATAATGTGTGCTTTTGATAAAGGTAAGAATTTTAGACAAGATTTATATACTACATATAAGGCTGGTCGTATTGAAACTCCTAAAGAATTAAAGTTGCAGTTTCCTGTTGCTAAAGAATTATGTGAATTACTTGGAATAAAATATATTGAATGTGACAATTATGAAGCAGATGATATTATTGGTACTTTTGCTAGAATGGCTGATGAAGATAAAAAATATAATGCAACTATTATTAGTAGTGATAAAGATTTATTACAATTAATAAGTGATGAAGTAGATGTTAAATTATTAAAAATGCATGATTATATTATGATGAATAATAAAACATTTTTCGATACTTATGGAATTGAACCTATTAAAATGATTGATTTAAAATCTTTAATGGGTGATCCTTCTGATAATATACCTGGTGTAAAAGGGATAGGTGAGAAAACTGCATTAAATCTATTACAAAAATATGGTGATTTAAATGGTGTATATGAACATATTGATGAAATAAGTGGTAAAACACAAGAAAAGTTAATTAATGATAAAGACGCAGCATATTTTTCATATAAAATTGCAACTATTTATAAGACAATAGAATTTGATTATACATTTGATAGTATCAAGTATAATGGAATAAATACTGATAAATTAATAGAGAAATATAAAGAATTAGAATTTAATTCGTTTTTAAAGACTATTCCTACTAAAAAATCTAATACAAATGTTAAATATGAAATAGTAAAAGGAAGAGTCGAATTAAATTCTAAATATAGTTATTACCTTGAAATGAGTGAATCAAATTATCATAACGCAGAGATACTAGGATGTGGAGTATATGATGGAAAGAAATTATATTATTTAGATAAAGCTGCTATACTTTTAAACAAATCTATATTTAATAATTCTTTAGTTACTTTTGATCTTAAAAAGAATATAGTTGCTCTTAACAAGTTCGGAATCAAAACTAATAGTGATTTTGATACTATGATTGGTGCTTATCTTTTAAATTACAATACTAAAGATGATGTAGCTTATTTATCTCAAACTTATGGTATTGAGATTGAATATTATGATAATATTATTTCTAAAAAGTCTAACTTATGTGAAGAAAATATTATAACCGCTATTACTTCTAAAGCTAAATTTCTATATGATACATATAACGATTTTATATCCAAATTAGAAAGAGAAGAACTTAAAGATTTGTATTTTAATATAGAACACCCTTTGATTAGTATTCTTGCAGCTATGGAAATTACTGGGATAAAGGTTAAATCTGAAGTTATAGATGATTTAAAAGAAAATCTTAATATTAGAATAGAGGGTATTAAAACAACAATATATAATTATGCAGGAGAGGAATTTAATATAAGTAGTCCTAAACAATTAGGAACAATTTTATATGATAAATTAAATTTACCTAGAGGACGTGGAAAAAATTCAACTTCTACGGCTCATGATGTATTAATAAAATATTCTAATAGTTATCCAATAGTTGATGAAATACTAAAATATAGGAATTTAACTAAATTAGTTACTACTTATTTGGATACTTTTAATGATTTTATAAAATCTGATGGAAGAATTCATACTATATATAAACAAAATATAGCAAGAACAGGAAGACTTTCTTCTATTGAACCTAATTTACAAAACATTCCTGTAAGAAGTGAAGAAGGAAGAAGTATTAGAAAAGCATTTGTTGCAGATGAAGATTGTAATCTTTTATCTAGTGATTATTCCCAAATTGAACTTAGAGTACTTGCCCATATTACCGACTGTAAAGGGTTGAAAGAAGCATTTATAAATAATGAAGATATTCATACTCATGTAGCAAGTGATATATTTGATATACCTGAAGAAAATGTAACAAAGAATCAAAGAAGAACTGCTAAAGCTGTTATATTTGGAATAGTCTATGGAATAAGTGGATATGGTCTTGGTGAAAATTTAGATATTAATCCATTTGAAGCTAAAAAGTATATAGATAAGTATTTATCTATGTATCCTGAAGTAAATAAGTATATGAAAGATATTGTTATTAAGACAAGAGAACTTGGATATGTAAGAACTTTATTTGGAAGAAAAAGAGAAATAGAAGAAATCAAAAATACTAATCATTTAATAAGAGCTATGGGAGATAGAATGGCGTTAAATACTCCAATACAAGGGACAGCAGCCGACATATTAAAATTAGCTATGATTAAAATATATAATGAACTAAATGATAAACAATATAAAACTAAAATGTTACTTCAAGTTCATGATGAATTAATATTTGAAGTTCCTAATGATGAATTAAGTGAAATTAAAGAATTAGTAAAAAATACTATGGAAGGGATATATACTTTATCAATACCATTAAAAGTTGAAATAGATTATGGTACTAATTGGTATGAAGCAAAGTGATATGAAAAATAAAACTATAAAATATATGAGTATAAGCTTTATAGCTAATATATTTTTAACAATAATTAAAGTGATTTTCGGATATATTTCTAAAAGTAAAACTTTAATAGCAGATGGTATTCATTGTTTAAGTGATATGTCAACTGATATTATTGGAATATTTGGTGCTAAAATATCTAATAAAGAACCTGATGAAGACCATCCTTATGGACATGGAAAAGCAGAATATGTAACTAGTTTATTTATTAGTATATTTATTATTTATTTATCTGTTAAAATATTTGTAAATTCATTTTCTAAAACATATACTATTGATACATATTATATACTAATTGTTTCATTTGTATCTATAGTAGTTAAATTTTTTATAAGTGGTTTACTTATTAAAAAAGGAAAAGAAATAAAAAGTAGTATATTAACTACTAGTGGTACAGAAAGTAGATTTGATGTATTATCTAGTTTCTTAGCATTTATATTTATATTACTTAGTTTCTTTTCTAAAGAACTTAGTTATTTGAAATATGCAGATACTATAGGAAGTATTGTTATATCACTATTAACTCTTAGAATAGGTATAAAATTATTTATAGAAAATTTTAAATCTTCTATTGGAGAAGTAGAATTGGATAATAAGTATCATGATGAAATTAAGAGTATATTAAGTAATTATGAAGATGTTAAAAATATTAGAAGAATTACTATTTTAAAATACGGATCATATAGAATGATAAATATTGATATTGAAATGTTAGGAAAAACATCTATTAAAAATGCATATAAAACAGAACAAGGTATAAAAAAAGATCTTAGAGATATTCATCCTGAGTATAAGTATATTAATATAGATATAAAACCTATTGATAAAAAATAAGCTTATTTAAATAGGCTTATTGCTTCTTTCAATATCATTGATATTATCTTGTATTAATGAATATATTTGTGTTATTTTATGTTCAATCATTAATGCTTTATATTTATTATTATAACTATTAAGAATTGGTATATCTAATTCTTTTTTTATTTTGTTTAAATACTTTTGACCATTATTACTAAATCCTAATATTCTTATATATTCAATATTATCTATAATGTCTTCTTTCTTAATAGAACATAATATATGATTTAGTATTCTTGAAATTTTATTATAAGTATATCGTTTGGATTTAATGTTTTGTATTAATTCTTCTAATGAATTTGATTTGTTTATTACATTTTTAATTCTGTTATCTATACCTTCATTTACTTCTAAATAATTAGATAAGCTATCTTCTGATATTATTTTATATTTTAATAATTCAAAATATTTATTCATATTTATTTTTTTATTTTTTAATATATTATATACTTCTAATGGTACTTGATGTGATATATCTTTATTTAATAAAATACTGTTTCTTATATTTGATGCTGATACTATATTATTATTTGATTCTATATCGTGATAATTGTTTGTTCTTTTAATATTCTTATATTTTATATTATATTTATTGCTTATTATTTCTTTTATATAAGAAACTGCTAATAAATCATTTGGTTCTTTTATATCACATGTTTTTAAGTCTTTTAAAGCTTTATTTAATGCTGTTGGATAATTATAGCCTTCATCTATATATTTCTTTACTATAGGGTTAAAACTATTATCCTTTATTTGAATATTTGCTACTTCTTCTATAGTTTTAATATCATCAGTTTCTGTTCCAAATATAAGTGTATCTATTTTTAATTTATTTAATAATGAAATAGAGTATTTAGCAAATATATCTGCACTTTGTACAGTATATATATATGGTAATTCAATTACAATATCAATTCCATATTTAATTGCGATTTTTGTTTTATCGAATTTATTTATTATTGATATATCTCCTCTTTGCGTAAATGAAGAAGACATACATGCTATTAAAATAGAATCAGGATACATTTCTTTTATTTTATCTATTTGATATTTATGACCATTATGAAAAGGATTATATTCACATACGATTCCAATTACATTCATTTTTATCCCTCAATTCTTTTTACTAATTCTCTTACTGATGATACTTCTTTTGCATCTAATAGTTCTAATTCGCTTCTTGAATCTATCATCTTAAATCCATTATAACATTCTATCATTCCATAGTCATTAAAATCATTTCCAATAGTATATATATCTGGTAATAATATTCCTTCAATATTAGATATAAATTTAACTGCTTCTTTTTTATCTGATGGCTTTTTAACTATTAAATATTGTGTCCCTTTAGGAGTATCTTCATCAGCAACTGTTACATATTGAGAACTATTGATTGTAAAATATATAGTTTGTAAAAATGCTAATTCATCTTTTAATTCTTCTAATGCACTAGGAGAAGGTATATCTACAACACAAACTATTTCTGCTACTTCTTTAAAATTCCTTGTTTCATTTCCATATATATCATTATATTTTATAGATTTAATAACTTTTTTTCTGTTTAAATATTTTATAGTTCTAATTACTATCGAAAAAGGTATTAAATTATAATGTATTAAATTATCTTTTGAATCAAATATAGATGTTCCGTTATTACATATTAAATAGTTATATGGTAATTCATACGTTAATGTTTCACTTTTAATAGAATTAAAATGTCTTCCAGTGGCAAATGCAAATATATTACTTAAAGATAAAAATCTTTTAACTGCATCTCTATTACTTTTTAATTCTTCTATTGATTTGGATTCAGGAATAAAAGTACCATCATAATCACTTACAAGTAATTTTGTCATAATTCCCCCTATAAAATATAGTCATTAGTATAACATATTTATTTATAATTTACTATTTATAATTTGTAAAATACTTTCAATTTTAAATTATTTATATTATAATGAACTTAAGGTAATTAATATGATAGTAAAGAAAAAATATGTATTAATTATGGTTATGCTGTTATTAGCAGGAGTTTTAACATTAACTCTTGCTTATTTTGGTGTAAATGTAATAGGAGGCCCAGCTAATAGTAGCGGGGTATTAACAGGAAAATTTTCATTAACATTATCTGATTCTGTGGTAAGTATTAGCAATTTATCACCAATATATGATGAATATTATGAAACTCAAGCATTCAGTAAAACATTTACAGTAACAAATCCATCAAGTAGTACACTAAATGTGTGTGCAACAGTAACATTAAATATAACAAGTATTCCAGATGCATTAAAATCACAATATTTTAAATATAAAATAGTATCATCAGATGGATTATCAAAAATAGGAGATTTTTATGGTGCCTCAACGACAGAAGACTTAATATTGTTAGAAGGAGCATTTTTAGAACCGAATGAAACACAAACATTTACATTATATATATGGATAAGTTATGCAGAAGGAGTAGATCAATCATCAATGTTAGCTAATTCTTTATCTGCAATAGTAAAAGTAATTGGAAATGACACAAAATATGAAAATTCATGTAGTAAGTGGTATAAGAATTGTACAACAGCAAGTACAGATTTAAGATGTAAAATAATAACTAAGACAGTAACAGATGATATGGCATATGCAGATAATGTAGCTAGTCCATATGTAACAGCAAGCACAGGAATAAATTTTACAAATATAAGTAGCAATACAAATGGGAAAGGATTATACTATACAGAAGATGCTTCGAAAACAGAAGATGGTAAGAGAGTATATTATTATAGAGGAGCAGTAACAAACAACT
>CAZJEW010000034.1:0-11602 GCA_964545285.1 uncultured Clostridium sp. | reverse complement strand
TAGATAATATATCATTTAATATAAATTCAATGCCAAGAAAAATATTTGGATATAAGTGTGCCTATGATATGGAACTAAACTATTAAACATTATCTTGTTTGCAAAACATTATATTTTTATTATGCTTTTTTATCAATGATAAATGAACGCAAACGTCATTGACAAAAAAGACACAATAAAAATGGTTTTAAAGTACAAACAAAATTGACAAAATGAAAATATTTTAATAAAATTATATTAATGAAAAGTGGTGCGGTTCAAATTTCAATTAAAAAAAAATATTCGAGTCTGTAAAAAAGTTTGTGTAAAGTATAAATCCTTTCTGTGGTAATATAGAAATATATAAACCAAGAAAGGATTTTTAAAATGAAAGAAAATAAAAATAGTGAAGTAGTAAAATATATATTAGAAAATTATGATATAAAAAATGCGAATGATATTGCGGATGCTCTTAAAGATATGTTTAAAGATACAATTCAAACAATGATGAATGCAGAATTTGAGCCTCAAATAGTTCCAAAAAATAAAAGAGATATTTCTGGTATAGAAGAAAAAGTAATTAATCTTTATGGCAAAGGTCTATCAACAAGAGAAATAAGTGATTCTATTGAAGATATTTATGGAGTACAACTATCAGCAACAATGATAAGTAATATAACTGATGCAGTATTAGAAGAAATCGAAGAATGGCAAAAAAGGCCATTAAAAGAAGTTTATCCAATCATATTTATTGACGCTATTCATTTTAATGTTAAGCAAGAAAATGTGATAGTTAAAAAAGCAGCTTATGTTATTTTGTGAGTTAATACTGATGGTTTTAAAGAAGTACTGGGAATATGGATTGGAGAAAATGAATCAGCTAAATATTGGTTAAGTACCCTAAACGAACTTAAGAATCGTGGAGTTAAAGATGTACTTATAATATGTTCTGATGGATTAAAAGGAATAAATGAAGCAATTAAAGCAGTTTATCCTAATACAATGCAACAAAGATGTATTGTACATCTAATTAGAAATTCAGTTAAGTTTGTTTCTTATAAACATCTCAAATCATTTTGCAATGATTTGAGAACAATTTATAAAGCAAGTAATGAAAAGGAGGCAAGAGAAAATCTAGAAAAAGTAAAAGAAAAATGGAAAGACATTTATCCAACAAGTATGAGAGTTTGGGAAGATAATTGGGAAGCTGTATGTACCTTATTTAACTATTCTAAAGAGTTAAGAAAAATTATGTATACAACTAATGCCATTGAATCTTTAAACCGTTCATATCGTAAATATACTAAAACTAAAGGTGTATTTACTAATGACAATTCTCTTATGAAATGTTTATATTTAGCCACTAAAAATATAGAGAAAAAATGGACAACTAGATATACTAATTGGGATATGATTTATAATGAACTTAATATTTTATATCCTGATCGATTAAATTGATATTTGAAAATTTAATAATTTATGATAATATTAGATTATAAAAAAGAGACTGATATAAATCAATCTCTATAATCTGTATTACCATAGTTTGGTAACTTTACACAAACTTTTTTACAGACTCAAAGTAGAAAATATCTACTTTTTTTATTATAACAATATTATTTCTGATGCATTCCTAATATTTGTTTCTCTTATTATTTGGCTTGGATCATAAGGTAATGCTGTTTCACTATTATATAGACAACAATTGTTAAAGTTAATACTTAAATCACTATTAAGGTTATGAAGTGTTTTATCAATCAAAACTATTATGTTACCAATACTTTTATTTAAAGGAATAAATAAATCATATGATTCTTCCAAATCAGGAACAATCAATTTAATTAAAACTTTATTCTTCATAATCTACTCCTTCGTCTATAACATGTCTAACAATAATATGCTTAGAATCTTTAACGATGTATGCAATATCTTTAAAAATAATTTTCTTTTCGCTAATGGTTAAATTAGGAATATTAATGGCCATTTGT
This sequence comes from uncultured Clostridium sp., assembly GCA_964545285.1. Taxonomy (GTDB): domain Bacteria; phylum Bacillota_I; class Bacilli_A; order RF39; family UBA660; genus CAG-1000. Next base: position 9,635 of record CAZJEW010000034.1, on the reverse strand, counting down.
GTAGCTGCATCTTCACCTATCCAAATTCCATTAGTTTGGTCAATTAATTTATCAAACCATGTCTCACTTTCTAAAAATTTAAATGATGTGTAATTGTCAAAAATAATAAATCTATTATTTTTACATTCTGATGCTTTATTAAATGTTTTGGTAAATAATACTTTGTTTTTCTCATTTAATTTGTTTCTAAATTCTCCTAGTCCTACTATAATGAACAAACTTATTTTCTTCAAGTTCGAATCTCTTCTTAACTCAATCATTACTTGTTTTATTAAAGTATCATAATCTTGATTAAAAACATCTACTCCTACCGTTTTATTAATAATTTTCAATGCATCTATTACTCTCACTTTGACATTTGGAAGTTGTTTAAAAAGATCTATTAATCCATATATCATATTTACATGAGAATCGGCATTGCTCGAAATAATTGGAGTAGATAATTTATTATAAAAGTCGTAATTAACAATCTTCAAAGATGTTTTAGCTATTCCAATAGGAATTTCATCAAGAGATTTTACCTTACTTATTAAACTCCCAGATAATAGATATTTAGGCATTACTGCTACTGGAACAGCTTTTGTTTTACATTGTGCTTTTAGCTTTCCACCTAATGATTTAATAGTAGGTTTGATTACATCTTTATTAGAAATGTAAGCAGTTTGAAATTCATATGTGTTTTCCAATGCAACAAGTCCTCTTCCAAATGCTTTAGAAGGTATTAGGCCTTTCGGAGCATCCAATACGAATCTATAGTCTGTTGGATCAGCTAATTTAGTACAAAGTTTAGTATTAAATAATTGCGCAATACGATATCTTAAACTATTTGTTCCTACTGTAGTTACCATAAAATATATACCATATTTAGAACCATCTTTAAAAAGTATAGTTAGATTATCTACAAAAGTAGAATATAACTCCGATAAGTTCTCGTACATATTTATAATACATAGTATAGTTGGTACAATTTTGCCACTTTCTTTAATATAGGTTTTATAATCACCCATATAGTCTGAAAATAAATCTTTTCTTTTTTCCATTTCCTTTTTTAAAATAACACTAAAGTTCAATATTTTTTCACTTTCATCTGATAAAATTACATCTCCAACTTGGGGAAAATCTTTAAATATTTTTAGAGATTCGCTTCCAAAGTCTAATATATATATATTTAATTCATCAGGTCCATGAAATAGACAACACGATGTTATTAATGTTGTTAATAAATTTTCTTTTCCACTTCCTTGAACACCATATAATACAGTATTTCCATTTTTAGTAAAATTAATTGTTAGTAGGTCTTGATGTTGAGCTGAAGGATTATCATATTCTCCAATAATAGGATTTATAACAAATGGTTTTGCTTTATAATTATACTTAATTTGTAAATTAGACAAAAATATCTCTTCTGGAATACTATCTAACCACAGTTTATGAGTTTTGATATTATTTTCCCTAGCTATATTACATAAAAATCTTACAATATTAGTTAATTGATCGCCATTGTCTTTAACATTAGTAACTGGAAGAACATTATTTACACTACTAATAACATCTCCAGTATTATTAATGAAACTTATAGAATCATCAACTTTTTTAATAACTTTTTCTGATGGAATATATTTAGCACCTGTCCAAGCAGATTGTCCTAACTCAAATAGTTCATCGTAGCCAACTTGTAAATAAAACCTACCTGTTTCTTTTAAACTAGCTGCATCAGGTTTTTTTAACATTTCATTACTATCAGATGTGGTTTGTACTTTTAAACATACTCTAAACCTCGAATTTGACCATATTTGATCATTTACTACACCTGATGGCTTTTGTGTTGCCAAAATCAAATGCACACCTAAGCTACGACCAATACGAGCTGTTGATATTAATTCATCCATAAAATCCGGTTGTTGAGCCTTAAGTTCTGCAAATTCGTCACTTATTATAAATAAATGAGCAATAGGTTCACTTGCTTTACCTTCTCTGTAGAATCTTTGATATTTATATATATCTATAGTGCCTTCTCCTAAAGCATCTCTTAGCTCATTAAATTTAACTTGTCTTCTTTTTAATTCACTTTGAATAGATACTAGAGTTCTATTCATTTCTGAAGTATCTAGATTTGTTATAGTACCAGCCAAATGCGGTATAGCAATACCCTTTTCTCTATTCTCAAATGCGCCAGCTAAACCTCCACCTTTATAATCTATCAATACAAATTGCACTTCATGAGGATCATAATTAATAGCCATTGATAATATATATGTAATAATAAACTCAGATTTACCACTACCAGTAGAACCAGCTATTAAACCATGTGGTCCATGTGCTTTTTCATGCAAATCCAATTTAAATAAATCGCCATTTTCATTAACACCAACAGGAGCTTGTAAAGAAACTATAGGATTACTAGATTTCCATTTATTAAGAATATTTAATTGTTCTATTTTTCCAATATTGTACATGTCTAAAAAAGTAATCATACTAGGTAAAGCAATTTTGTCTTTAGTTGATTGCACTGGTATATTAGATAATACCCTATTTACTTTTTCCATATCTAATTTTTTCTCGTACTCAGGTGCAAAATATGATTGCTTTTGTTTAACATATTCTTTTTCAAAAATACAACTAGTATTATCAACAACATAAATGAATTTTTCACATTCATTAGGTAAACTTCTCATTTTATTCTCAAGTAATAATAATGAAAACCCAAGATTTTTATTAAAAGCTAACATATCGTCAAAAAAATTAATATTTTTATACTTTTTATAATCATCAGTAACAATTAGGTAATAAGTATCAAAATTATTGTATAAAATATTATTATCAATTTCTTCATTAATTTCTTGTTTTGTTCCTGTTAATGTGTTCTTTCTTTCAACATATATTTTTTCAATATCAAAAAATATTTTTTTAGCATCCTCTTCGGAAGTGGCAAAGTATCTAATAGAATCAGCATAGTTATAACAATAAGGTGAATTTTTAATAAAATCCCATTTATCTTTATTTTCATCATTTGTTAACATAACTATTTTTAATTCAGTAGGACTACATGCATTTATTAATTGAATAAAAATACTATTAAAGTAATCATCCTTATAATCAATATTGCACACTAATGCAGAAATAAAATTCTCTTTTAGTGAAAATGTAATAGGAACATTTTTTAATATTTTTGATACTTCTATTAAAGTATTTGCTCTAGTTAATAGATTATCATCATATAAAGTAAATTTTTGTTCAGGACCAGTTACTTTTAATTGTGATTCAATATTTCCAATTCCAACTCTAATTGATAAAAAATCAGAATCATTTATTTCTTTATCCCACAACTTATTTTTATTTCCCACTATATTTTCAAAGCATTGTTTAGCTGAAGGAAATGTTTCGAACAGATTTTTTGCTTGTTTATTAAGAATAGCAAATATTTCACCCTGCTTTTTATCTAAATATATTCCATATTTTTCCTGTCGAAGTTTTTCGTTTTTTTCTCTATTTTTATTTTTGTAACTATCTAATAATCTAGGGAAAATCATACTAAATATCAATGTCGATCCGCAAGTAAGCATTCTTAACATGAAATTTCCGGAATCCATTTGACCATTAGTATACTTTTCTATTGATATAATAGCAGTAACAATAGCGATAAGACCAAATCCCAAACTACTACCAATTCTAAATATAAAAGGTATTCTGTCGAGATTTTCAGGTGATGGTGGTTCATCCAAAACAACTTGTTCAAATTGATTTATAAATTGCAATCTTGGTTTATGATAGAAAAAATCTTCTTCTGTAAATAAAGATACATCATTTTCTAAATCATTTTTAATATATTTCAAATTATCATTACTGGGCAAATTATCAATAGTTTTAAGTCTCTGATGAACAGTTAATATTGATTCTAAATGTAAAATCTTAATAAATGTCTTCATCCAAATAATTTTAATACCACAAATAAATAGGATATCTCCTATATTTAATTCATAAGTGTTGTTTACTCTGTTTCTATTAACATAAATATCAGAATTAGAAATAGAATTAATACTCCATATTCCGTTAACATTAGTAAGTATTACATGTTGCGGTTGAATATATTCACCTTTAATAACTATGTCCATATTTGAAGCGCTGCCTAAAGTAATACGACTTTCTTTATCAAGACTAATTAATTTATATTTTTCCTCAAAAGCAGGAATTAAATATAAATGATACTGATAATTAGAACCTTTGATATTTAATTTATACTGTCCATATTTTTCAAGCATAACATCTTCACTTTTGCCATCATTTATATTAATATATGAATCATTTTTTAAATACCAATTTGATTCTTTAGCAAATACATTAATAAATGATTCTATATTTGTTTCTTGAGGGGTATAAGAAAAAAGAAAACTTTCATTAATCTTCTCAGGTAAATTAAAACATGTTATTTTCTCTTCATCTGTAACAAATAGTTTCATATGCCCTCCTTATTACATTATATATTATTTAGCAAGTTCAATTGCTTTTAATAATTGTTCATCCTTTTCAGTTGTAATATCTTCTTCAACTTCATAATCAGGAGTAAATCCCACTTCATTTATACTATCTCCATTTGGAGTTAACCAGTATGCTGAAGTGTATTTAACCATTGCTCCACTAGAAAGTGTTTCAGTTTCTTGAACAGTTCCTTTTCCATATGATTGTACTCCAACTAATATTGCATTTAAATCATCTTTTAGTGCTCCAGCAAGTATTTCTGAAGCTGATGCACTTGATTTATTAATTAATACTACTATTTTATCAAACTTTTTAATTGGCTTTATTATGCCTTTTTTAGACTCAATATTACCATCTTTATATTTTAATTGATAAATTATATCTCCTTTGTTTACAAATAAATCAGATGTTGAATATGCTGCACTTAAATAACCACCACTATTATCTCTAACATCTATAATAAGAGAAGTAATTGAATCATCAAATGCGTTTATTTTATCTTTAACTTGATCAGAAGTTGTTGCTGAAAAAGTTTCGATTTTTATATACCCAACTTTATCATATATATTAGATGATACTGAATCTATATACACCAATTCTCTTTTAACAGTAATTTCATAACTTGTACCATCTCTTTCATATCCTATTACAAAAGATGATTTGTCACTACCTTTAATAGCACTAGCTAGGTCATTTGATGTTTTACCTTTTAATGTTTCATTATCTAAAGATGTAATAATATCTCCTGTTTTTAGTCCAGCTTTTTCTGCAGGAGTATTACTAAATATTCTGGATATAACGATTTTTGAATCTGAATTCATAGTTATTTCAATACCTATTCCTTCATATTGACCCGCTAATCTCTCAGTTAAGGTTTCAGTAGTATCTTCATCTATATATACACTATAAGCATCATTTAAATAATTATACATACCTTCAATTGCTGCATCAATTAGTCCTTCTTTATCTACATCTTTTACGTAACTATTAACAATATGATTATAACTTTCAATAAAATCAGACAAGTCTGTAGATGATGAATTATCACCAGACGTTTTAAATATCTTATCATAATTATTATATACAATTAATCCACTACAAACACTTACAACCAATCCAGTTATAACAATTATTACAATTACTTCTATTAAAGAAAAATTTATAGACTTATCTCTATTATTTTCTTCATTTACTCTTTTTTCACTTTTAATAGAAGATTCTTTTTTCTTTCTTCTTATACTTATTATTTTTTTGGGTTTAATACTTTTTTCTTCAGTTTTATTATTTTGTTTCATTCAATTCTCCTCTATCATTATATAATCATTATACAACAAAAGAAATTTAATATAAAGTGAAATTTTAAAGAAATTACAATTAAAAAGATATTTAATAAAAATATCTATTTAACATTAACAATACTTTCTTGACCATCTTTATTTACTGTAAATATATCACTTGCTTCACTAATAAAGAATGGATATTTATAATCATCACCTGGAATTGTAAAATACCCTATTGAATTAATACTTGGTAAATACAATTCTACAAATGAATTTTTAAGTTTATTTAAAAAGTCATCTGAATTATCAACGGTATTTGGTGAAATGTAGTTACTATAATATACTTTATACTCACCATCTTCTAATACATTAACTATTATAGTAAACGTATCATTATTATCTATTACAGTTATATCATAAATATTATCAAATTCTTTAGTTACCTCTTCGGACGTATTAATATTTTTAATAATTAATTTATCATCATTATAATATACCATTCCGCTGAAAGGTATATCTTCTATAGATTCATTAGAAGTATAGTTTAATTCAATATTATATTTATCATAATAAGTGGTTACTTTTTGATATTCTGTTATATTCATTTCTTCAAAATCATAACATACTTCTTCGTAGTCTCCTGAATCAATATCAATATAATTGATTCCAACATACATAAAGAAGAAGATAAAAGCTAGTCCTAATAATAATTTACTTTTATTATCTTTCTTACTAAACAGAACTTCTTTTCTTGTATTTTCCTTATCAAAATCAGCAAATATTCCCCTCAAAATATAAATTGATGTAATAATATAGAATATTGATTGAATAATTATAACAACCCAAGAAAATATTACATATTCATTACTCATTGCTCCAATCATTTCACAGTCCATAACTAAATTATATGAACTTAAAAATATAGCAAAGTCCCATATCGCATGTAAAAATATAACAGACCAAATATTTTTGGTTTTATAATATACAATACCATATAAGAATCCTCCAGCTGCTGCTGAAATAATTTGTAAAATAGTATCAAATATACTTTGACCTACAAATACATTAACAAAATGCATTAAGCCGAATATTAATGCTGCTGCTCCTATTGAGAGTACTATACCTTTTTTTGTATTTCCAAATCTTTCAAGGAACTCGTTTTGAAGCCAAGCTCTACAAATAATTTCCTCAGCTAAACCTATTGCAAAGCAGTATATTATTAGACTTAATAAGTTTAATAAATTAAATTCACTATGAACGACATATTGTATAGAATAAATAAGAATCGGAAAAACAAGTATTAATTCAGGCCACCCTTGGAGTAGTGATTTAAAAAAGCCTTTCTTTTTTTCTGAAAATACATACGAATTTCCACTTATTAACATTATTAGTATTGCAATAAATCCCATAATTAATTCAAAATACATATCAACACCATATTTTGTATAATAAATTAAATGTTGAAGTAAATTTCCTAAAAAACTAGAACCATATCCTACTATTAAGTTCATAACAATTACAAAGATTACCATCATTAAAAGAAAGTAAAATAAAAAATTCTTTCTTTTTCCCATATTATCTTTTTTCATACTATCACCTATTATAGAATATCACTTTAATTAATTATATTCAATTATTTTAATAAAAAAAAAGACACAAAAGTGTCATTTTTCTATACTAACTCTAATCTAACGATTAAAGCATCGTCTCCTTGTCTTTCACCAAGTTTAATTATTCTAGTGTATCCACCATTTCTATCCTTGTAAGCAGGTGCTATTTCATCAAACAACTTTTTAGTTAGTTCTTTATCATTGTTTAAAAATGCTAATGCTTGTCTTCTAGAAGTTAAATCTCCTTTTTTAGCATATGTAATCATTTTATCAACAAACTTTTTAGCTTCCTTTGCTCTTGCATCAGTAGTGTCTACATGACCACAAGTAAGTACATCTTTAACTAAACTAGATAAGATGCTTCTTCTTACACGAACTTCTCTATTTAATTTTCTATATAATGCCATTTTAAGTCCTCCTAATCTTCATCACGGAATGAAAGTCCCATATCTTTAACTTTATCCATTACTTCCTTTAATGATTTTTTGCCAAGATTTCTAATTTTCATCATTTCTGACCCGGTTTTAGATGTCAAATCTTGTAATGTATGAATAGCGTCTCTCTTCAAGCAATTATATGCTCTAACAGATAAATCTAATTCTTCAATAGGAGTTTCAAGTGTCTTTTGAGCTGAATTTTCTTCTTTGTCAGCAAGTACACTTTCAAGTCCTGTTAAATTACTAACTTCTTCAATTATTGAAAAATGATCAACTAAAATTTTTGCTGCCCTTGCTATAGCTTCTTGAGGTTTTAAAGCGCCATTAGTCCATACATTTAATGTTAATTTATCAAAGTTCTCGCTTTGTCCTACACGAGCACTTTCTACTTCATAACTTACTCTTTCAATTGGACTATATAAAGAATCTACTCCAATAGCTCCCACTACATCTTTAACAGATAAAGCATTTATTTTTCCGTCAACATAACCACGACCATTTGATACAGTCATTGTCATATCTAAACTTCCACCTTTTGCTAAAGTTGCTATTAATAAATCAGGATTAACTACTTCTACTTCTCCATTCTTATCAATATCAGAAGCATGTATTTCACCTTCTTTAGTAGCTTTTAGATGTAATACTTGATCATTTTCACTATGATTAATTAATACTAATTTTTTAATATTTAAAATTATTTCAGTTACATCTTCTAATACACCATCAATTTTTTGAAATTCATGCATAACGCCTTCAATTTTAATATCAGTTACTGCACTACCTTCTAAACTTGATAGCATTACTCTTCTAAGAGCATTTCCTAAAGTTGTTCCAAATCCTCTTTCAAGTGGCTCTAAAACAAATTTTCCATAATAATTACTTTCAACATATTCTGAAACTTTATAATCTGGTTTGATAAATTTTAACATAATATTTATTCCCCTTCCTACTATATACGTCTTCTCTTAGGTGGTCTACATCCATTATGTGGTACAGGCGTAACGTCATTGATAGCTGTTATTTCAAGTCCTGCTGTTGCAAGTGATCTAATAGCTGTTTCACGTCCTCCGCCAATTCCTTTAACAAATGCTTCTACTTTTCTTATTCCTGCATCATAAGCAGCTCTTCCAGCAGCTTCTGCAGCAGTACCTGCAGCAAATGGTGTCTTCTTTTTACTTCCTTTGAAACCTGTTGTTCCGGCTGATGCCCAAGCAACTACTCCACCATCTTTATCAGTTATAGTAACTATAGTGTTATTAAATGTGGAATGAATATGAGCTTGACCTTCAGTGACATCTCTCTTTGCTTTTCTTTTTCTTCTATTATAAGCCATAAGTTATCCCTCCTATTTCTTCTTATTAGCAATAGTTTTGCCTTTACCTTTACGAGTTCTAGCATTTCTACTAGTATGTTGTCCTCTTACTGGTAATCCTTTTTTATGTCTTGTTCCTTGATAAGAATTGATTTCCATTTTAGTTTTAATGTTCATCTCAACTTCTCTTTTTAAGTCTCCAACTACAACATATTTATCAATTTCGCCTCTAAGCTTATTAGTATCCTCAACTGATAAATTGTCTGTTCTAACATCTTCGCTTACTTTTGCAGCAGCGCAAATTTTCTTTGCTCTAGCTGGACCAATTCCATAAATATAAGTTAAAGCAACAACTATTCTCTTATTTTTAGGTAAGTCTATATTTTTAATACGAACCATTTTTTCCTCCTACTAACCTTGTCTTTGTTTATGTTTAGGGTTTTCACATATAACCCAAACTTTTCCATTTCTTTTGATAATTTTGCATTTATCACATATTTTCTTTACTGATGGTCTAACT
>CAZJEW010000033.1:0-11971 GCA_964545285.1 uncultured Clostridium sp. | reverse complement strand
TTGGGGAGACGATTTTTAGAAATAGCGAAAAAGAAGTTAAAATAGTTGTTTTTAACTTCTTTTTATTGTATACTATACATAGTATAATTGGAGGGAAAAAAGAATGGATTCAATTAAAATAGGGATAAAAAGATTTATAAAAAATAAGAATACTGTTACTATTATTGCTGTTATTCTTTGTATTGCTATATTATATTATGCTTACAACTATCGTATTCAAAAGAAAACAGATCCTATAAGTGTTCCATACGCTTTATATGAAATAGATCCAAGAACCTTAGTTACTTCTGAAATGATAGGTACGATTAAAGTACCAAAATCTATGGTTACAAATAATGTTATTACTAATTCATACAATGTTATTGGTATGTATGTTTCTGCTGATGCAGTTATTCCTGCTGGCAGTTTATTTTATCAAAAAGTATTGGTTACGTGGGATGAATTACCTTCAAGCATATATGAAGATATACCAGAAGGCAACACAGTAGTAGCTCTTTCTGTTGATATGCAATCAACATATGGAAATTCTATTTTTCCTGGTAATTATATAGACTTATATATTGCTACTAATGACGATAGTGGAAAACTTTTATTAGGTAAATTAATAGAAAGCATTAAAGTATTAGCGGTTGTTAACGCTGATGGTGAAGATATATTTGAAAAGAGTACTGATTTAGATGCTCCTGCTTATTTAATATTTTCTGTTAATGAAGAATATCACTTATTATTAAGAAAGGCTAATTATTTATCAATTAGTATATTCCCAGTTCCTAGAAATGCTGAATATTCATTAAATCCTGGCGAAACAAAAATTAGTAGTTCTTATTTGCAAAATTATATATTATCACAAACTGTTAATGTTGCTGAAGAAGATTTAAAATCAATTACTCCGGATGATAATATAGCTGTAGATGACGTAATTAACGACAACACCACGGATAATACCACAGATAACACAACGGATAATACAACAGGAGGTGCTGAATAGTGAAAAAATTATTTGAAAGATTTATTAAAAATAAAAATATAGTTACTATTATTGCATTCGCAGTTTGCTTAGTTATATTAATTGTTGCTTATAATTATAGAATTAAACAAAAAACTAATCCTGTTACTGTTTATTATGCTAAAGAAGATATTGATGCAAGAGAACAAATTACTGCTGAAATGATAGGTACTATTAAAATACCTTCTTCGATGGTAACTAGTAATGTTGTTAGAAGTTATGATAATATTATTGATAAATATGTTAATTATAATACTATTATTCCTGCTGGTAGTTTATTTTATTCATCTGTATTAGTCGAATGGAGTAGCATGCCTGATTCTGCTTGGTCTAACATTGAATCTGGTAATACTATCGTTTCTTTGAATGTTAACGCTGCTACTACTTTTGGTAATTCTATATATCCTGGCGATAAAATTGATTTATATTATAAAACTGTTGATTCAACTGGAAAATTAGTTTTAGGTAAATTGATTGAAGGAATTGAAGTTCTTGCAGTTAAAGATGAGGGTGGAGCTCATATATTTAAAAAAGGACCTGATCAACGTCAAGCTACTTCATTAATATTCTCTGTATCAGAGGAAATGCATTTATTACTTAGAAAAGCAATGTATTTAGATGGTGATATAGTTCCTGTTCCAAGAAATGCAAATTATGGAGAAACTGCTACTATTTCAAGTTCATATCTTCAAACATTAATTTTGGCACAGACTGTTGATATTCCTACTGATGAAGAATTACAACAGGCTCAAGAAAACCAAGAAGCTAATGGAGATAATTCTAATATTACTGTAGAAGATAATACTACTACAAATGGTAATAATGATAATACGCAAGCTACTGATAATTAGAAAGGATTAAGATGGATGATGTTGTTTTCTCACAAATAGATTTTGGATTACTTCAACCATTACTTGAAAATGATGATATTACTGATATTTCATATTCTAATGGTGGACAACTTTGGGTTAAAACACTTACTCAAGGTGTACGTCCAGAACATATAGAGGGCTTAGATAACGAAGTTATGGAAAAGCTTGCTTTTCAGTGCTCTAATGTTATGGGAAAAACATTTAATATGGCACATCCTTTTCTAGATGCTGAAAGTGCAGAACTTCGTCTTAATTTTATTCATAATTCTATTGCTACAAATGGTATAGCAGTTTTAATAAGAAAAACTCCTGCTAAAATAAGATTGAATAAAGATAAATTAGTTAAAGAAAATTACGTAGGTATTGAGTTACATGATTTTTTAATGACGTGTGTTCAAGGACACTGTAATATTCTAGTTAGTGGAGAGACTGGTAGTGGAAAAACCGAACTTGTTAAGTATTTAGCAAGTCATACTAAAGAAGATGAAAAAATAATTACTATAGAAGATACTTTAGAACTTCATTTAGATAAAATATATCCTAATCGTGATATAGTTGCTATGAAGACAAATAATATAGCTTCTTATTCAGATGTTTTAGTCACTTGTATGAGACAAAACCCTAGATGGATATTACTTTCAGAGGTACGTTCTGCTGAAGCTGTTATGGCCGTTAGAAACTCTATTTCTTCAGGTCATAATATTATTTCTACAATACACTCTGATAAAGCTTCTGCTATTCCAATGCGTTTATATTCACTACTTGAATCTAGTCAAGATATTGATCAATTTGTTAAAAGTATTCATAGATATATTCAATTAGGAATTCATGTTAAAGGTTATTTTTCAAAAAAATATAATAGGTTTCAAAGAGAAATAGTCCAAGTAGTTGAGTTTTATGTTGATGATGATGCTAATGAAGCTAAAGTAAATGTATTATATGAAAGAGATTTAGTTGGAAATGAAAAATATAATAATCCAACTCAACATTTAATTGATTATTTGGCTGCTCAAGGAGTTATGATGCGAGAGGATCCATTTATTCCAAAAGATTCTGTACTTAAAGAAACAAGTGCAAATACTAATACAACTAATGTTGTTCAACAACCTTTAGGACAAAATGCGGTTAATCAAAATAATATTGTAAATCAACCTCCTTCTGTTCAAACTCCAAGTCAACAAAATGTTATTCAACAACCAGCTGTACAATCACAAGTTGTACAAACAAAGCAGGTTGTACAGCCACAAAGTGTAAACATACAACAACCAACTCCGGTAGTAGTTAAACCTATTGTACAACCACAAACAACTCAAGTTAAACCAGAATTGGGTAATCCAATGGAAGTTATTCCTGAACCAATCTCACCGATTGGATAATATATTAAAAGGAGGTGCATAATTTATGTATATTGAAATATTGATAGTTGCTGCTATTGTAATTTTTGTTTATATATATAGGAAGAATACTGGCGATAATTCATATAAGTTTATAATTAAAACTATTGGAAATACATATGAGAAATATGCACCATATTCTTTTAAAATAGTTCGTGAAAAAGCAAAAGAATTAGGTCAAGAGTATTCAACTAAAAAATATATTACTCAAGTAGTAATATTTGGTATAGGTGCTGCATTTGTAGCTTATTTATATTTTTATAGTATTATATGGAGTATTTTTTATGCTGTATTAGCGATTTTGTTTATTCCTTATTTAGCTTTTTTGAGATGTAAGAAGGTATATAGTGAATACATATTTGAACAGATTCAAATATATACTACCAACGTAATTATGGAGTTTAACACTACACAATCTTTTGTTAAAGCTTTAGAGGGTGTTAAAGACTCTGGTGTTTTAGAAGATCCTTTATTAAGTGATGTTAAAGAGATGATACAAATGTCATATGAGAATGGTACCATTGATGAAGCAATAAGATATATGAATGAAAAATATGATTATTATGTAGTCAAAAATATGCATCAATTATTTATGCAAATTACTAAAGAAGGATCAAAGGATTCTGGAGAAGCTTTAGAAGGTATGATGCAAGACATAGATATGCTTGTAGAAAATGTATATAGAGATAGAATGGATAGAACAAATTTCTACAAACAATTTATTACATTTGGTTTAGCTCTTTATTTATTAGTTTTATTAGTACAGGTTTTATTGGGTGAAAGCAGTTATGCTTCATTATTAAGTAAATGGTATGTTCAATTATTACTTCATGGTGTAATAATTATAAATACATATTTTTTGATAACTGGTGTAAAATATTACCATGAGGATGTAGGTGCTGAGTAATGGAAATAGTTTTAATTGGTGTAATACTTTTATTGTTATTTAATTATTTAGGTACTATTAGTTTTAATACCTTTGTACAAGATAATAAAACATTGTTTTCTAAATTAAAAGAAGAAGATTATGATTTTCTATTAGAAGCAAAATATGGTGATAAAGTAGATAAAGAACTTAAATTTCAAAAGAGAGTTAAAACTACTATAGTTGTTTTTCTTATAGGATTAATGGTCATAATTACCGGATTTAATGCTATTAAATTAGTAGTAGTTTTTTTAGTAACATATATAGTATATAAGAATGATTATAATAATGTTAAGAATTATTATAAAGTACATTTACACGATATTAATTTAAAATTGCCTTATTATTTGAAAAGTTTAGAAATACTTATTCAACATTATACTGTTCCAGTTGCAATTACTAAATCTTTAGATGGTGCTCCTGATATGTTTAAACCAGGATTAAGAGAATTAATAGCATCTATTGATGCAGGTGATTCTACTATTGACCCTTATATGGAATTTGCAAGAAGATATCCTGTAAGAGATTCAATGAGAATGATGAGATTACTTTATAGATTAGGTCTTGGAAATCAAGAAAGAAAACAAGATCAATTAATAACATTTTCTAGAACAGTATCTAATTTACAATCTAAATCAAGAGAACAAAAATATAAAGAAAGATTAGACAAAATGGAAAAAAAGACTATGACTATGCTTACTTCAACAGGAGCAGGTGTTATGATTATACTTCTATTATCTGTTTTACAAATTTTTACAGGTTTATAGAAAATAACTTGATTTTAAAAATTAACTATTATATAATCAATATATATTAATAAAGGAGGATTTATGAAAGAAGCTACGGGTGAATTAAATATGACTGTTATTACATTGGTTGCAATTGCTGCAATTGGAGCGTTATTTTACGTGTTTGTATGGCCAATGATTCAAAGAACAATTGCACAACAAACATGTCAAACATATGGAACTAATTATAATGCTGAAAAGTTAGAAAAAGGCGCTGTTTGTAATACTACTAGATGTGTTCCTATGGCTACAAGTTCAGATAGTAATAGTAATGAAAAAGTATCTAATTGGTGTTGTTGCAAACCTGCAACTGCAACACAATAATTGGAATGATTATAGATGAAAGAGTCTATGGCTGGAACTTGGATTTTTGGTATCGTAGCACTATTTATAGTGCTCTTTTCAAGTTTTTTAGCTTATTCTATTAGTTATACTAAGGCTTTTAAAGTTAAAAACGAAATACTAAACTATATTGAGCAAAGTGAAGGCTTTACTACTTCTGCTATTGTCAGAAATAAAGATATTAGAGATTTGACTACTGAAGAACTAGAAACTACTGATACTGTTGATGTTAAAGCATATTTATTAATTAATAGTATGGGATATAATACTGCTGATATTGATTGTACAAATTATGGAACTATGTATTATGGAGGATATTGTGTTAAAAAGGTATGCTATAGTGAAAATAAATCTAAGACATCAAATTCAAGAGTTGTATATAAAGTAACTACTTTTATTAAAGTAAGTATACCAGTTATAAATATACATATAAAGTTACCGATAATGGGTGAAACTAAAGCGTTGTATTATGAGAATACACAGTCAATAGGTTGCCCTACAGTTATCGATGAGGGAGGTGAATAATAAATGAATGTAATGGTTGTAAATAAGTATAAAGAAATGCTTATGGGACTAGATATAGAGGTTATGAAATCTATTGAAGGTGTTTTTAATGTTGATGAAATAATTGATACTTTTACAAATTTTTATTACGATAAAATGATATTAGATATTACTGCTATTAGAGATTATCAGAATCCTGACAATTTACAAAAATTAGCAATGAATATTAATATGGAAAATGTTATATTACTTTTAGATAATAACCCTGAGAGCGATTCAAAAGCATATCTATCTAAATTAATTTCTCTTGGAATATATAATTTTACTAGGAATGTCGAAGGAATTAATTATTTATTAGTGCATCCTCATACATATAAGGATGTAGTAAATATTCATAACTTATCAGAGTTAGAATCAAGCACTAATGATGGTAATGGTGAAACTATAAGTATGGGTGGTGGAAAACTTAAAGTTATAGGATTTAAAAATGTTACTCAACATGCAGGTTCGACAAGTTTAATATATATGATTAAAAAAGTAATTCAAGATTCAAGAAGTGTTGCTGCTATTGAAGTAAATAAAGTTGATTTTATTTATTATAATGATAAGGATATGGTAAGTACCACGACTGCAGATTTACCTAAAGAATTAATGAAACATCAAACTTATGATGTTATACTAGTTGATTTGAATGATTATGAAGAAGTTGATGTGTGTGCTGAAGTTATTTATCTTTTAGAACCTTCTACTCTTATGCTAAATAAAGTTTTAAAGACTAGTAAGTATTTGTTAGATAAATTAAAAGAATCCAAAATTGTATTAAATAAATGTGTTCTTAGTAATGAAGATGTGGCTACTTTTGAATTTGAAACTAAATTAAAAGTATTCCATACATTACCACCTTTAGATGATAGACAAAGTGACATTGCTGAAATTAGAGCTTTTGTTAATAAAATTGGATTATAGTATAATTATAAAAATATTTTATCTAAATTAATATTGTAAAGAAAATGAAATATTATTGACAAGAAAGTTAATAATAAGTATAATTTAGATAGTGGAGGAGAATATTATGGAATTGTTTGATATGATAAATTTTCTTGATGAGGTTAACTTATGTAACGATTTAAAACCTGTTTTGAGATTAGTAGGTTATGTTGTATTAGCTATTAAGATTGGTGTTCCAATTATATTAATTGTCGTTGGAATGATTGGTCTTGCAAAAGCTGTTACTGAAAAAAATGAAGACAAAGTTAAAGAAGCTCAAAAGAATTTAGTATCTAAAGCTGTTGCTGCAGTATGTGTATTTTTAGTAGTAACTATTGTTGGTGTTCTAATGGGATTAGTTGGAACTGATAGATATAAAGACTGTATGACTTGTATTAATGATCCTGGCAGTTGTGACGCTGCTTCTGATTAATCAATTGTTTATATAATGAAGTGTATTTCACTTCTTTTTAATTGAAAAAATGTGTATCACATGTTATAATGTTTTAGAGAGGAATTATGAAAGGGAATATTATTAAATCATTTAAGAAATTATATAAATCGTTTATTAAATTATTTAAAAAATATACATCAACAAATGTACTATTTTTATCATTTGTTATTATTTCTATAATTCTTGAAATGTCTTTAAGACTTGCTACTGTTGGAAGTGGATATGTTTTTACTTTAAAGCCATTTTTAAGTGATTTGATGATTCTTTTATTAATTGGGGCATTTGGATATTTATTTAAGCCTAAGTATCAATTTGTATACTTTTTTACGTGGTTATTATTTGGTACATTACTTTGTATTGGTAATACTATTTATTATGAGTTTTTTAAGTCATTCTTATCTGTTAATCTAATCTCTACTGCATCTATGATAGGTGAAGTAAATGATTCTTTATTTGATAAATTACATTTCTACCAATTTTTATTCCTAATATTTCCTACTATTTTGATTATTATTCATAAAAGATTATGTAAAAAGAAGTATTATTTTGAAGTTGAAAAAGTAGAAAAAAGTAAAAAGATGTTTACTTATACATTATTTTCTGCTGGAATTATAGCATTTATATTATTTTGTACTTTGACTTCTACTGAAATTAGTAGATTTGTAAAACAATGGAATAGGGAGTATATAGTTCAAAGATTCGGAGTTTATACATATACTATAAATGATTTAATACAAAGTGTACAACCTAAAATAGATACTTTATTTGGCTATGATGGTGCTGCTAAAACATTTAGAGAGTATTATTCATGCAAATGGGAAAAAGAAACAAAAGAGAACAATAGTTATACAAATATATTTAATGGTAAGAATGTTATATTTATTCATATGGAAAGTATACAAAATTTTTTAGTCGATTTAACAATTAATGGACAAGAAGTAACTCCAAATATTAATAGATTAACTAAAGAAGGGATTTATTTTTCAAAATTTTACCCACAAATAAGTATTGGGACTTCTTCAGATACAGAGTTTACTTTGTTAACAGGATTAATGCCATCTTCTAGTGGAACAGTTTTTGTTAATTATTATGATAGAAATTATAGTGCTATGCCTGAATATTTTAATCAACTTGGATATTATACATTTAGTATGCATGCTAATAATGCTGATTATTGGAATAGAAAACTTATGCATAAAAATCTTGGATATCAAAAATTTTATGCTAAAGATATGTTTGAAATACCTAGCGAAGATGATCCTGAATATATTGGCCTCGGACTTTCTGATAAATCTTTCTTTAAACAAATTCAACCATATTTATTAGAAATAAAAGCTCAAAATACACCATATTTTGGAACTATAATTACTTTGAGTAATCATTCACCATTTAATGAATTAGATAAATATAGTGATTTTAATTTAAATATGAATTATAGTTATGTTAATGAAAATGGTGAAACGGTATATGATGTTGCTAATTATTTAGAAGATACTAGTATTGGTAATTATATTAAATCTGCTCATTATGCTGATGAAGCTTTAGGCGAGTTGTTTGAAGAATTAAGATCAAATGGCTTACTTGAAAATACTATATTTGTATTATATGGGGATCATGAAGCTAGACTTGCTAAAAAACAATTTGATTTATTATATAACTATGATCCTATTACTGATAATATTAAAGATTCTGATAGTGAGGGTTATTATGATTTGGGTAATTATACATACGATTTGTTAAAAAATACACCTTTAATTATATGGAGTGGAGAAAATAACTTTAATACTAATATTACAGATGTTATGGGAATATATGATATATTACCTACTATTGCTAATATGTTTGGTTTTGAAGAAAAATATTCATTAGGTAATGATATATTTAGTAACAATGAAAAAATAGTTGTATTTCCTAATGGTAATGTTCTTACTAACAAGATATATTATAGTAATTTAAATGATAATTATGTTGCTTTCACTAATGAAGTTATTGAAAGTGATTATATTGATAGAATTAAAGAATATGCTAATGAAATATTAGATGTATCTAATGGAATAATTGTTCATAATTTAATTAAAAATGAAGGAGATAGGATTGGTGAGTGTGATGAAGAAAAAACCAAATAAAGTAATTATTATATTTATTATTATTGGTGTATTACTTTTATCTTTTTTAGGATATAAAGTATATAATGATTTTTTTAGTGAAAAAGATAATATTAAAAAGTTAGATTCTTTAGAATTATATGGTTATAGTTTATCTTCTAATGATACAAATGCATTCAAAACCGAATTTGAGACTCTTAGAACTTTATTAAATGAGGAACCAATAAATTATGAAGAATATGCCAAAAGCATTTCAAAACTGTTTATAATTGACTTATATACTATAAATAATAAACTGGGTAGTACTGATATTGGTGGAACTGAATTTATATATGAAGATTTAGTGGATAATTTCAAAGAAAATATGGGAACAACAATATATAAATACGTTGAATCAAATGTTAATGGAAATAGAACTCAAGAATTACCTGAAGTAAGTGATGTAACAATTGATGATATATTTAATACAACATATACATATAACAATAAAGAATATAACGGATACATAGTAAAAGCATCTTGGAATTATGTAAAAGATTTAGGGTATCAAAGCTCAATAGCATTAACTATCATAAAAGATAACAATAAATTATTTATTGTAAAAGGTGAATAAGTACTATATAGTACTTTTTTATTGTTTTATTATTATCTTTTTGTGTTTATGGGTATTTTTTCTTAAATAATAGTAAAAAAGATAAGTATTATCTTTATGTTAAAGATAATTCATTAGTATTAAAAGATAAATCTTTAACAAATAAAACTACATTAAGTAATAAATGTAAAGGTTGTTATAGCTTGTTATTTTATAGTTTGTCCTATAATAAGGATAAAATAATATATAGTGACAATGTTACTTATAACAGTGCTTTATTTCAATATACGTATAACTTAAATTATTCTAATTTAAATAATATTTTTAATGAAACTGAATCTGTTCTATTAGCAAGCAACATTTCTGATGCAACGATTGTAAATGATGGGATAGTATATTTAAAAGATGATATTTTATATTATAGTGATTATAAAGATCAAGTTAAGATTGCTAATAAAGTCTATGATTTTGCTGTAACAAAAGATAAGAATAGTATATTCTATCTTAATGACGATGATGGATTATATAAGAGGACTATTAACGAAAATGAAAATATTAAAGTTTCATCTAATGTTATGGGGTACCAAGCTATTAATAATGATGTTGTTTATTATAAAGAAAATAAAAATGATCAAAATGTATATGAATTATATTATAATAATAAATTAATAACTGATAGATTTACTCATTATTATGGATATTCTAATAATAATTTATATTATTCTATTAACGATTCAAGTGAAAACATTGAAGCTAATTTAATTAATAATTATTCAACTGAAAAATTAAAATATGTTGAAGACAGCAATGTTGATGATTGGGTTAAAGCAACAAAAAAAGAAAAAATTGTTGTTACAGTATTAGCATTGTCATATTGTCATTATTGTGAATTGTATAAGCCTATTATTACTGAATATGCAGAAGATAATGGATATGATTTATACTGGTTTGAAGTAGATACCATGAGTGATAGTGATTATTTATTATTAACAAGTACTTTTGAAGAAAATTCATATGATGAATCTTCTTCATATACATTTGTAACTTATAATAATGAGTTTTTAGGGGATTATTTAGGATATTATTCAAAAGAAGAAGTAGAAGAGAATTTTTCAAGTATTATTATTGATGATGAAGAATATAATGAAACTGACAATTCATTTAGAAATTATAAAACTTATTCATATTCAGTATTAGATGAAAGTAAAAATAAAAAATCAGATGGATTATTGTATTTTGATTATGATTTGAAAGATTTTGATAGATTTAATTATATTATTTATTATAAAAATAATGATGATTTAGAAGATGATAATGTATATTACTATATATATGATGTTGAGAATAAAAAGAATATAGAAATAGGTGATTCTGAAGAAATTGACATCTATAATTATAATACAAATGATAATTCATTTTATGTTACTAAAGATGATGTGTTAAGTAGATTTATTGTTTCAGATGGATTAATAAAGAATAATAAAGATATTGGTAAGAATGTTTGTCTTTTGAATTTTAATAATAATGATACATATTTCATTGATGAGTGTAATGGAGATGATATTGGAAAATTACATTTATACAGTGATGATAAAGATATTACAATAAGTGATGATGTTTATAATGCATATTATATTAATAATCAATTATTCTATATTGAAAAAAATAATGATGATTATGAATCCATTTATGTATATGATGAATCAAAAAGTAAATTATTAGTTGATGATGTATATTATAGTGTGAAAATAGATAATTATATAAATTATTATATTTCAGATTATGTGTCTTCTTCAAATAGTAATATATATGCTGATGGATATATCTATAAAAATGGTGAAAAGATATTTATAGACTCTGATATGTATGTTTATTTTGGATTATATGAAATAGAATAGTTTAGAAAAGTTTGTAGGTTTATCTTTTAGATTACTTGTAAATAATAATCAAATATAATATAATTTTATTATGAATATAGGAGCATCAATGAAACATAATAAAA
>CAZJEW010000032.1:0-12067 GCA_964545285.1 uncultured Clostridium sp. | reverse complement strand
CCATCAATTACTCCTATTATAAAAGTAACTAAAGCTGCACCTAAACCTAATAATCCATATCTTATGCCACCTCTTATTTCAGACAATTCCATATTATTTAACACGCTTGACTCCTTTCTAGATAATACTTTTTTTCAAATAACTCTATTATTTCTTTTTTGTGAGACACAAATATAATAGTCTTATCTTCATAATATTCTATTATCTTATTAATAATATCTCTTTCTTCTTCATAGCCTACTTCGCTTAATGCTTCATCCAAAATAATATAATTCGAGTCTTTTAATAGAGATCTAGCTAATATTATTTTTTGTCTTTCACCACCACTAATATTAAATCCATTATCTTCAATAATAAAATCATTCCTAAGTGATTTAGAATCTCTTAAAGTATTTATATGGCAAATATTAATTACTTTTTCATAATCTTCATTGCATATTTCTCTATTACATATAATATTATTTTTCAATGTATCGTTGTTCAAATAATTATTTTGTGAAACATAAGTAAAAGAAGATGATATTAAAGAGTTATCCATATCCAATATATTAACTCCATTTATTAAAATACTTCCTTTAAAGTCATCTATATATTTTAATAATAGTTTTAACAACGTACTTTTACCACATCCAGAGTCTCCATATATTAAATATTTGTCTTTGTTTTTTATTTTAATGTTTACATTATATAATGAATTATTTATATTATTATAACTATATGAAACATTATTAAATTCTATATCGCCCGAAAGTTTTATATTACTTTCGGTTATAGGATTGCTTTTCATAATTAACAAATCATTAATTCTTATATAAATGTTTTTCATATAATTAATATTTGGAAATAAATCCAATATATTTCTTATAGGTTCAGTAAAATATATTAAAATTGAGTTAAATACTATAAAATTACCTAATGTTATTTCGTTATTATTAATATATATTGCTCCTAAAAAAATAGTAATAATATATGAAAGATTCATTAAAATATCTTTTATAAATATTTGTCTATTTAAAGTATTCTGAAACTTTATATATTTTTTAGTAAATATAATATATTTCATTTCTATATTTTTAACTATATGATTTGTTAAATTAATGTTTTTATTCGCTTCATACCCTTCTATCGATTCTGTTAATACTTTATTATACATTCCATCATTTATTTGAAATTCATTTATATTTTTTTTATGTTTTTTTGAATATATTAAAACCACAATTGAATATAGAATTACAAATAATAATGTAATAAAAAACAATTTAACATTAATTATCAGTAATACTGTAACACTGCATATGATAAGTATTAAATCCATAGATAGATTCACTATAATATTTGATAAAATATCTTTAAATTCTTTTATATCGGATACTCTTTTTATCACTTCTCCTGTTGACTTGTTTTTAAAGAAAAGATATGGAAGGTTGAAAATATGTCTTATTGTATTATTATTCATTTTTATTCCAATATCATTTGATATAATTATTAGATATCTACACCTAACAAAAGATATTAGACTCTTAAATAATAAAATATTTAAAAATAAAATAGATATAATAATAAGCTTTTTGTAGAGGAATTCTTTTAATATTTTATCTATTATTACTTGTAAATAATAATTGCTTATTATTGATAAAAATACCATCAAAATTGACAACATAATAAATATAATAAAAATAATATAGTTTGATTTAATATAATTGCTAATATACGTTTTAATATTATCTCTTTTGCTAATATCAGTTATTTTTTTAACAGGATATAATATTAATGCTGTTTTTTGATAAATACTTTCAAATTCTTTAAATGATAATTTTTTATTACCATAAGCAGGATCCATTACTTTTAAAAACTTTTTTTTAGTATTTATCCCATACAATACAATATAATGATACATATTATTTATTAATACATGAACTATAATAGGAAAACTAATATTTGAACTTATAATATCATTAAATGAATACCTAATACCATATCCATCAAATCCTATGTTTTTAGCTCCGTTTATTAAATTATAAGCAGTAGTACCATTAATATCAGTCTTTAATAATAAAGTTAATTCTTCATGCGATGCATCAAATCCATAATATCTCATTATAGATAATAAACATGAAGGACCACAATCTTTATATCCATTTTGAATTACCTCTACAGCTTTATTCATCTTTCCTCCCTTCTAAAGATATTATTGTTCTTCCAACAAAAAAACACTTCTTTTTATAAGAAATGTTTTATAAATTCTTTAATGTTTTAATATTATTAATAATATCTTTATGAATATACGAAGCAGAGACAAGAATATCTACTCCTGAATTTTTACATAGCAAACCAGTTTCTTCATTAATTCCACCATCAGCTTCTATCAAAGTATTAGAATTTTGTCTTATTATCTCTGATTTTAATTCATTTATTCTTTCTAGTGAACTATCAATGAATTCTTGACCACTCTTTCCAGGTTCTACAGACATAATTAACACTAAATCAATATCTTTTAAATATGGAAATAGCACTTTAACATTAGTATTTGGTTTTATTGATATCCCAACTTTTAATCCATAACTTTTAACTAAATTAATCATCTTTTCTATGTCTTTTATGCATTCATAATGAAATGTAAAATACTCGGTATTTAGTAAAGCATAATCTTCTAAATACTTTTCAGGATTTAATACCATAAAATGAACATCCAACTTTTTATTAGAATATGATATTATTTTTTTAATTTCTCCATAAGTCCAAGTCTTATTAGGAACAAATTTTCCATCCATTATATCTAGATGTATATAATCGGCATTACTTTTATTTAATTCCTTAACAATATCAATTGCTTTTATTGAATTTGATAAAATTGATACAGATACTTTCATTTTAAACCTCCGCATATAATTTAATATAATTGTTATATCTCCATTCAGGGATTCTTTTCTTATCAACTAATTTTCTAATTGAGCAACCATCTTCATTGTTATGAGAACAACTCCTATATTTACATGGTTTATTAAAATCAAAATAATATTTTCTAATATCATTTTTGTTAATATTTAATTCCAACGAAGAAAAACCCGGAGTATCAGCTATTAATCCATCATTTACTTCCATTAATTCAACTAATCTCGTTGTATGTCTTCCTCTTCCTAATGCTATTGATACTTCGCCTGTTTTTAAAACTAATGAAGAATCAATTTTATTTAATAAACTTGATTTTCCACTTCCTGTTTGTCCGCAAAGAGCTACAACAGAGTTTTTAAATTCTTTTTTAATTTCTTTTATTTGGCTATTATAATATACTCTAATACCAATCTTTCTATAATACTTAACATACTTTCTTACATCAACTTTTTCTTTTAATGTAATCATATCTGTTTTTGTAATCACTATTATAGGTTCAATTTTATTTGAAAACGCAATTAGTAAAAACTTATCAATTAAATAACTAGAAAAAGCAGGAATTGATGTACTCATAACAATTAATAATTTATCAATATTTGATATTAGAGGCCTATCTAAATAATTATTTCTTTGCAAAACCTTTTCAATAGTTTTATTCTTTTCATCAACTATAACATTATCTCCAACCACAGGTACAATATTATTATTTCTTATTTTTCCTCTTGTTCTACAATCAATAATAGTATTATTCTCTAATAGTACTTTATGAATATATTTATTAATACATATTATTTTTCCATTCATAAATATTATTCCCCAGTTTCTTCTGTAGTACTTGTTGATACTTCTGGTAAAGTAGTTACAGTTATTGTTAAAGTAACACCAGGAGTTACTACAGATCCACTTGCCCTAGATTGTTTAACAATCGTTCCTTCAGGTTGAGTTGAACTTTCTTGATATTTTACTTCTAATTTAACTTCATGTTTATCACAATATTCTTGTACTTTTGCTACAGTATATCCACTAATAAAATTAGGATACTTATATTCTATTTTTGCAATAAATATAGTGATTTGAGTACCTAAAGCAACTTCCTCACCTATAGCAGGAATAGTTCTTAATACCGTTTCTTCTTTAACATCAGTATTTTCCTCAACAATATCATAATCTATTGTTACATTACAATCACATTGAGCTTCAATTTTTCCCTTTGCTACTAAGTAATTTTCTCCCTTTATATCCTCTATTACATATGTCTTTTCACCACTTGAAACATATAATGTAACGGTACTTTTTTCCTTAACTTTTCTACCTATTTCCGGAGAAGTCTTAACTATTTTACCTTCTGCTATTTCATCACTAGCAACATATTTATTTTCTTCTGATACTATAAATCCTAAATCCGTTAACTCATTAGATGCTTCAACTATACTTAAACCACTGACATCTGGAATAGAAATATTATTAACTTCGGTTTTATTAAATAATACGGTTAAACCAACTGTAACTGTAAGTACAAGAGCAGCAAATATACTCATAAGTGCAATTAATAATTTGTTTTGTTTTTTATTCTCTTCTTTTATTTCTTTCTCTTCTTTTTTATTATCTTCTTTTTCTTTGATCTCTGATTTTTTAGTAATCTTAGTTAATTCATCATCTAATGCTTTTGTTTCTTCTAAATCATTCTCAGGATGAGGATATACATATCTCTTTTCATCTTTTCTTGATTCATCTAAAACTGTTTTAATATCTTCATGCATTTCTCTAGCATCGCTATATCTATTTTTAGGATTCTTTGCAGTTGCTTTAATAATAACATTTTCAACTGATTGAGGAATTGAAGGATTAGCTTTTCTTACGCTAGGAAGTGGCTCTTTTAAATGTTTAAGAGCTATCTCTACTGCTGAATCACCTTTATATGGAACTTGTCCAACTAATAATTCATACATCATTATTCCCATTGAATATATATCACTTCTTATTGTTGAGCCTTTTCCGTTAGCTTGTTCTGGAGGTAAATAATGAACTGTTCCCATAACTGAATTAGTTTGTGTAAGTTGAGTAGAATTTAGCGCAGTTGCTACTCCAAAATCAGTTATTTTAATCATTCCGTTAGAAAGAATCATTATATTTTGAGGTTTGATATCCCTATGAATTATATAAGAATCATGAGCATGTGCCATTCCATCAGTTAATTGTAGCATTATGTCTAATACTTCTGTAATTGATAAATGTCCTCTTGCTTTCAATACTTGTTTTAGAGTCTTTCCATCAACATATTCCATTACGATATAATACTGTCCATCATCTTCTCCAACATCATACATTTCAACAATATTTGGATGTGATAAACTTGATGCAGAAAGTGCTTCTCTTTGAAATCTTCTTACGAATTTTTCATCACTTGCTAAATCTCCACGTAACACTTTAACAGCAACATTTCTATCCAAAATATTATCATGAGCTAAATAAACATTAGCCATACCACCTTCGCCTAATGTTCTAATTATTTGATATCTATCATTAATTTTTGAACCTTTTACTATCACAATTATTCACCACTTCTTTTTAAGCAAGCAATCGTTATATTATCAGTTCCCCCTCTAGCATTGCTTTTCATTATTAATTTATTAACTTGTTCTTCTAAATCTAAATTTTCATCATTTAATACTTTTTCAATATGCTCAACAGCCATCATATTAGTAAGGCCATCACTACACAAGAATATTCCTTCAACATCCTTCTCAACATCAAAAATATCCATTTCAATTATTTCAGCTGCACCTAATGCTCTCATAAGAATATTTTTTTGAGGATGAACTTGAGCCGCAGAAGGAGTTATTTCACCATTCTCAAGTAATAAATTAACTAATGTATGATCTTTTGTAACTTTATATAATTTACCACCTTTAATAACAAATCCACTAGAATCTCCAACATTACCAAATAATAGATAATCATTTGTTAATATTGCACATACGCAAGTTGTTCCAAGACCACTAGCATCTACGTGTTCTTCGGCATATCTTAATATTTTTATATTTATTTCATTAATTATTTCTTTTAACCAAACTACAGCTTCTTCTTTCGTTCCAATAACAGATAATGCAGTAAATCTTTTACTAAGTTCATTTACTGCTAAAGAACTTGCAACTTCACCAGCTTTATGTCCACCCATACCATCTGCTACAACAAGCAAATATTCTCCGCTAACATTTTTTACTATTGTTACTGAATCTTCATTATGACTTCTTACTTTTCCAGGATCGGTTTGATAAAATGTATTCATCTATTCACCTCTTTCATTTGCTCTTAATTGTCCACAAGCAGCAGACAAATTACCACCCATTTCTTTTCTTATAGTTGCGTTTATTTTACTTTTCTTAAGTATATCATAAAACCTTTTAATTTTAAAGTCACTACTTCTTTTAAAATCTATATTGGATGTTTCATTATAAGGAATAATATTAATATATACAAGTTTACCTTTAAAAAGGTTTGATAATTCTAAAGCGCATTCCTCAGAATCGTTTATATCATTTAGCATAATATATTCTATAGTAACTCTTCTATTTGTCTTACTAATATAATAATCAATTGCTTCTAAAACTTCTTCTAAAGGATAAGCTTTATTTATATTCATTATTTTATTTCTTAGTTCATTATTAGGCGCATGTAAAGAAATTGCCAAGTTCACTTGTAAACTAAGATTTGCAAATTCTATTATTTTTGGAACTATTCCACATGTAGATATTGTAATATGTCTACTGCCAATTTCTAGCATTGAAGGATTAGTGACTATTTCTATAAAATCCTTAACGTTGTTAAAATTATCGAATGGTTCGCCTATTCCCATTATAACTACATAATCTATACGAATGTTTTCAATATTTTGAATAGTAATAATTTGAGAAATAAGTTCATAAGTCAATAGATCTCTTACTTTTTTAAGTCTTCCACTTTCACAGAATTTACACCCCATATTACATCCAACTTGACTAGATATACATAAACTGTTACCATAGTCATGAAACATAAGTACACATTCGATTCTATTATTATCATTTAATTCTAATAAATATTTATTTGCTAAAGTACTAGTTTCCTTTTTAATAAGTTTCAAATCATTAATAGTAAATCTTTCATTACAAAAATCCATGAGATTTTTAGATAAATTACTCATATTATCAAATTTATATTCCTTTTTTTTATAAATCCAATCAATTACTTGTGATGCATTATACTTTTTAAAGTTATTTTCTATAAAGAATTCTTCTAATTTACTTTTTGTAAATCCATATATATTCATTCTAATATTCCTTTTATTCTTCTTACACCTGAAGAAGAAGCTTCTTCTTTCTGTATTTTAAAATGTCCTAATTCTTTAGTATTTTTTACATGTGGACCCATACAAATTTCTTTAGATATTGAATCTATTTTGTATACTGATACTATATCAGGATATTTCTCTATAAACATATGCTCTGCTCCACTTTTGATTGCTTCCTCTTTTGGCATATTTTCAACAGTTACATCTATTTTTTTATTTATCCATTCATTTACTAAATCTTCAGTTTTTTTCTTTTCTTCATCTGTTAATTTGTGATCACAACTAAAATCAAATCTTAATCTTTCACTTGTAATATTTGAACCCTTTTGATGAACATCTTCACCAAGCACTTTTTTAAGAGCAGCATTTAACAAATGAGTACAAGTGTGATATTTAGTTTCTATTTCACCATTGCCACCTAAACCACCTTTAAATTGACCACTAGAAGCAGTTCTAGAAAGTTCTTGATGATTTTTAAACTTTTCATTAAAACCATTTATATCAACATCTATATTTTTTTCTTTAGCAAGTTCAAGAGTTAGTTCAATAGGAAATCCGTAAGTATCATATAAATGAAAAGCAGTATCACCATCTATATTATTATTAGAAACTTTTTCAAATTCTTTAAGTCCTTTTTCTAATGTTCTATTAAATTTAATTTTTTCATTTTTAAGAACTTCTATAACAACATCTTTATTATCATTAAGTTCTTTATAATAATTTTTATATTCATTAATTATTTCATTAGCAATAATACTATCCCAATTACCATTAATATCAATACCAAGCTTTTTAGCATGTCTAATAGCCCTTCTGATAAGTCTTCTAAGAATATAACCCTGTCCCACATTAGATGGCTTAATACCCGCATAATCAGCTGATATAAATACACTTGTTCTAATATGATCAGCCACTATTCTCATAGATTTTTCATTACCAAAATATGATTTATTTGATAATTCTTCGATCTTATTAATAATATTTTTCCATATACTACATAAGTAATTATCATTTACTCCTTCAAGTATAGCAGTTGTTCTTTCAACACCCATTCCAGTATCAACATTTTTATTTTCAAGTTCACTTATTGATCCATCTTCATTATGATTATACTGCATAAAAACATTATTCCATATTTCTACCCATCTTTCATCATTAGGGTCAAACTTTTCAGGAATTGTATCATTACTCCTAAAATAAAATATTTCAGTATCAGGTCCACACAATCCTGGCAATTCAAGATTAGGCCACCAATTATCTTCTTTAGTACAGGCAATTCTGTCTTCACTAATTCCTAAACTTTTCCAAAGATTAATAGCCTCAGTATCTTTAGGCGCTATTTCATTTCCCTCAAAAACAGTTACAGCTAATTTATCTGGTGATATTTTTAATACCTTTGTCAAAAATTCATAGCTCCAATTAATTGATTCTTTCTTAAAATAATCCCCTAAACTCCAATTACCTAACATTTCAAAGAAAGTATGATGAAAACTATCACCTACTGAATCTAAATCATTAGTTCTAATGCATTTTTGATAATCAACCAATCTTTTACCATATGGATGCTTTTTACCAAGCAAATAAGGTGTAATCGGTTGCATTCCAGCAGTATTAAATAATACAGTATTATCATTTTCTGGTACCACTGGAGCAGACGCTATTTGCTTGTGTCCCTTTGTTTCAAAAAAATTAATATACAAGTCTTTTAAATTCATTTTATCTCCTTAAAAATAAAAAAGAATGGTATTATAAGGAGTCTATTGTTAGACGGTACCATCCTTTATTTTTCTTATTTAATTATAACGTACTTACACGTGAGTTATTAACTCAATATCAGAAAAGTAGCTTCAAATAATTTCAATATTAGTTTACACCACATACTAACTCTCTATAATATCCATTATTCTAATATTCTTTTCAACTGCTAATAATATAACATATTTTTATTAAAAATTAAACTATTTTTGTATAATTTGTTTTTCAACAATAATGTTTGGTAACGTTTCATATTTATTCTTTTCAATAGGTATAAATGATACCCTAGTTAATAAATTGCATTTAGAATTTTCTTGTCTTGTTACAGATAATATTATTTTGCTTTTAAGCAAAGATACTGATTTCAAAGAATTACTATTATTTGGACACATTCTTGATTCATAAAATATTGCAATATAATCATACTTTTCAAAAGTTGATGAGTTAATAATATTATCACTAATAGAAGAATTATATTCTTTAATAGAAAGATTATTTTTTAAGAATTTAGTATACTCATCATAACTTGTTATTAATGAATCACTAGGAAGAGTTTCAAAAGTTTCTGAAACTTTTATGTCATATACACCATCAATTGAAGCAAGTTTATATTTATCATATAACGTTAATAATATACATATGAAAACAAAACCAATAATCATATAATAAATTAGATGACTCTTCTTTTTCTTTTTCTTCATATAAACTCCTATTGTTAACCTAATTATAGCAAAATAATTTAAATAAAAAAAGAATATATTTACATATTCTTAATATTTTTACACTAAACTATAGGTGTTTCATCTGATGGTGTTTGTAATGGAGATGTTTCTACAGTTGGAATATCAACAACAGGTGACTCCACAGCAGGAGTAATAGGTTCTTCTGGCATCATATTTATTGGTGAAGATTCATTATTCACATTAGAAGTTATCTCTTGTGGCATATTCTCAACTTCAGGAATATCTATTACTGGATTTGCTTCTTGAACAAAAGTATCAGGTGTTTGATTCAAAACTGGTATATCAACAGTTGGTATTGTTTCTACAACAGGTTGAGAAACAATATTATCATTTGCTAAAGGAACAACATTTACAACATTATTAATTGGTTCTGGTGTATTAGTTGGAACATCAGAAACATCAGTTTTAGGAGCTTCAATAGGTTCACCAATTGTCATATTATCTGTTTGATTATACGAAGTGTTCGCATCCATACTTTGACTAACACTTGGAATAGATTCAAAAGTCAAAGATGGTTCTACACTTAATTTTTTTATTTCATTAATTGTCTCATTATCATTTAATGAAGGTTGTTCAAATACTAATTGAGGTTCAGAGTTTACTTGAGGTTGAACATTAGGTTGAACAATTGGAGTATCTTGAACTCCCATTGATGGTATTTCCGCTTCAGAAGTAGCATTAATCTGATTTATATTCGTCGTATCACTAGGTAGTTCCTCGCCTTTTGTTTTCTTTTTCTTTCCATCAACTATAAATCCTATCAAAGCAACAAGCAATACGCCTGCTCCAATCATAAACCAAAGGTAATTATCAGCTAAAAAATTATTTATACTATCCATTAATTTTTCCTCCCTATTCTCATATTGTTTATTTTATCATTTAAAAAACAATATTTCAACATTTTTTATTAAATTATATTGCTAATGAATAAAAATATTACTCTATTACTAATTTTTTATCTGTTGGTTGGATATGAATCCAAGTGTTTCCATCGTTAACAACCAAATCTTTTCCATTCATATCTTTATATATTGTTTTAGAACTTCTAGAGTCTTTAATCCATTTTATTTTTATTGATTTTCCATTAGAAATATAATATCCCTCTCCAGAACCAATATTAGATAAATTTTGTCTTCCTTTTGAATCGATTGAACTATTTTTAACTTGATATGTTATTATGTTTTTAACCGTATATGTTTTATTTGTTACTCCGTCAATTTGTTCAGTATTACTCATGTATTGCTTGTAATTATGATTTTTTTCATCATATATATATTTAGTTGTTGTATAATCCGAATATTCAATGCTTACGCTATTAGCAGTATTATATTCTTCATTAGACCTATCAATATTTAAAGGACTATAAGTAAGTAGCATTACATCACTCGTATTTCGATAACCTTTTTTTGAAATATATGTATTAATCTTCTCAGTTGATGTAAAAGCAGTATGTTCATATGCTTTATTTAATGATGTATCTCTAAAAAAAGCACTATCATACATTCCGTTAATATTATCAATACCTAAACTTTTAATATCTTCTAATGCTTGTGGGCTATGTCCATAATGTACAAATATTGCATCATTTTCCAAAATATAATCTAGAAAATAATGTCTTGCACTCCTAACAGAACCGATTTTTTCAAGTGATACATCTTTATAAAATGCGAGTATTCTAGTAATACCACCTTCAGCAATTAGTTCATAACACAAAAAAGCATCTTGCAAACCTACATGGGGCCAAGAATCATGATTATTGTTTATCGAAACACCAAAAGTTCTCACTTTACTATCAACATTCACATTCTTAATCACAGGTTTATATATATTTTTAATATTTATATTAATTCCATCATTATTAGAAAAGTACATTAGAGCTTTATCCCATAAATTAAAATATGTAACACAAAAAAGAGTAATTGCTACAAATAAAGTAGTAAATAATAATCTTTTAACACCTCTTTTTAATTTTTTCTTTGCCATAAATAAGCACCTATAATTAGTATATCATTAATAATTAATAATAATTCATATTTTTTATTTATTTACATTAAAAAAGTTCAATAAATGAACTTATTTTTAAATGGTCGGGAAGACAGGATTTGAACCTGCAACCTCTCGGTCCCAAACCGAATGCTCTACCAAGTTGAGCCACTTCCCGCAAATAAATGGTGCGCCCAAGAGGAGTTGAACCCCTAACCTTTTGATCCGTAGTCAAATGCTCTATCCAATTGAGCTATGAGCGCATACATAGTAATAAAGTTAAGCGCTATAAATATTTTTAATAAAAAACTGGTGGCTTCAGTTGGAATCGAACCAACGACACCAAGATTTTCAGTCTTGTGCT
>CAZJEW010000031.1:0-13194 GCA_964545285.1 uncultured Clostridium sp. | reverse complement strand
AAATAATTAAAATATTAAATATTTCTATTGACTAAAAATTGATTATTTTTTATAATAAAAGACATTAATCAAAAATACTGGAGGATTTATATGACTAAAAATGCTATTGCTTATGTTTATCAAAGAGTACCTGTTGTTTCAACCAGAAAAGAAGATGAAGGTGTTACCTTATATGAATATATTCCCTTTGATACTATAAGTGGTTTTGAATTTAATGAATTTGGAAAAAAGAAATTTTTTGCTGATAATGACACCGAATTTCCTTATATTGAAGACATTATAGATATTAATGAACAATATGTATATGCATTTCCTTATTATACTGATGGAAAAAAGAAATCTAAAATGGAAGAATTAAGAGATGAGTTGTATGAATCTTTATGTGATGCTTCAGATTATAAATTGATACAATTATATTCCGAATCAGATGATCAGTTAATAACTTTAGCAACAAAAAACGATTGTACTTTTGCCAATATTAATCCAAGTTCATTTAAGGGGTTTGATGATATGTTAAACGCAACATATAAACCTATTAGTAGTAATGGTAGAAGTTTAAATATTGGAAAAATTGAAGAATCCACAATCGAAACAAATGAAAAGGGAACTGAAGAAAAAATAGAAATTAAAATAATGTCTACGAAAGATATGTTCAGTCACATAACTAAAAGTGTAATTTGTCAAGATGAACCAATCAAAAGAATTGTTACAGGCTTTGCTAAAAATCAAAGAATAATTAAAGCATTAGAAGAAAATCCCGAAGCAAGAGAACAACTAATAAATGCTAAACAAAGTTTTTTTGTTTGTGGACCAACTGGAGTTGGAAAAACTGCAATTTTTAGAAGTTTAGCTGAAATAGTTAATGTACCAATAGTATTTGAAGATTCAACACAATACACAATGGAGGGATATGTTGGACAAAGTCCAGTATCAATTATTAGAAATTTAATAAGTGCTGCTGATGGAAATATTGATTTAGCTCAAAGAGGAATCATAGTAATGGATGAGTTTGATAAAAAAGCATCAAGTAAAGATGTATCTCCAGCAATGACAACAGAAGTACAATCATCTTTTTTAACAATGATGCAAGGACATAAATATAGCATAGAATCCAAAAGCTCACCACTACCTATTTTATTTGATACTTCTTCTGTTACATTTGCATTTTTAGGTGCATATTCAGGAATTGAAGAATATATTAAGAAAAAAAGCAATATGGGATTTGGAGCGGACGTTTCAAAAAAATCAAATGATATAAACTATAATGAATTGTTTTCAGCAGAAAATCTAATAAAATATGGTATGCAACCAGAAATAATTGGAAGGTCTAATGTAATTCCACTAAAAGGATTAAATCTTGATGATTTAATTAAAATAATAATTGAATCAGATAAAAGTCCAATTAACACAAATAAATTATTATATGCTTTAATTGGTATTAATCTAATTATAGAAAAAGATGCTATAGAAGCATTAGCAAGAAAATCATCAAGTTATGATAAATCGGGAGCAAGAGGAATAAAAAAAGCAGTAGAAGACATATTAGTTCCTGCGGAATTTGAAATTTTTTCAGACTCTTCTCCAAAAGAAGTAATTATAACTGAAGAAAGTATAGACGACCCCAAAAAACTAGTATTAAGATACTAGTTTTTCTATTGATACAATATTTATTCCCCTACTTTTAATATATCTTATAGTAGCACTTATCTCATTAAGATTATATTTATTTTCTTTAATAAATATAATATCTCCTTTTGATAAACCTTTTTTAATGTTAAGAAGCAAATCTTTTGTTATTTCATCTCTCATATATATGGTATTAATATTATTTTTACTACAAATAGGGATAACATCAAAATCATTCGTTTTCACACAAAAGAAATTAATATTTAAATTGTTAAAATATTCAAAATCTTTTTCATTATTTCCTTTTACTAATATACTATAATCTGTATAATTAATATAATTATTATTATGATTTAGTAATATATTAACTGGAACATTATAATTATTAAATATATCTATTATTTGATTAATATACTTTTCACTATCTAAATTTATTACTATACTAATACTATTTTTAGAAGGATTAGCACTTAATATATATCTATCCGTATTATTATCTTTACTAGTTACACAATAAACAGTATCATATTCAATTAATGATTCGCTATATCCAATACCCTTCATATTTGAATAACTTTTATTAACGTTTACACTACTTCCGTTTGTTCCAAGAACTATACCATTTTCATTAATATATCCTTCATTACATTTATAATCATATTTTGTTTTGTATTTATTTATATATTTAATAATAACACTATTTTCTTTTGATAAATCAATTACTTTATTCATATAAATAATACTGAATAAAGTAAATAAAGTTACATAAATATATGTAAAAAATTTCTTCATAATATATATTATGAAGAAATTAGTTATTTATACTTTCTTATAAGTCTTTGAAGAGTAACATCATCAATATTAATATTTTCAAATTCTTCTTCAGCTATTCCAAAATTTCTTAATAGTTCACTTGTTGATTTTTTTTCACTATTTTCAAGAAACTCAAGAAATTTTTCTAGGAATACATTACTATTTTCCATTCTTTTTTTGCTGAATAATATAGCAATATATTTATTTAGTCCATATTTAACCCTATTTCTGATATCAACATTAAAAGTAGTTCCAGACTTGTCTGAATAAGTGCACGTTTCATCATATGATTTATAATCAGGTTTTGCATCTAAAGTATCTAACAGTATAATAAAGTCATCAGCAATATCTAAATAAAAATCATATAAAGTTGAATCAACTTCTTCAACACATATATTTTTTCTTCGCAAATAGTTCAAAAAATCAAATTCAAAAAATGACGATGATACTTCAGATAAAAATAAAGTATCTTCATACGATGCATGATCTTTTGAATAAGAAACTAGATATGATTCAATTGCATGTCCAAGTTCATGTACTAACTCTGATAATTCATATACATTAACTTCTTTACTAGTAATTAATATATATGTTTTTTTTAAGGATGACGAAAAATATGTAAAAGCTGATGTTTCTCCTATATCGTCAAATGAAATATTAGGTTTTTTAAATTCTTTCTTTATTGGAATTAATTTCTCATATAATTCCAATAATTTATCTCCTATTTCTTCATATTGTTCTGGAGAAACATTATCATTATAAAATAGTTTTTCAATACTTGAAAAATAATCTAATAATTCTTTAATTGATTCTTCGGTATATTCTTCTGAATTAATTTCTCCTAATTGAGATATTATTGATTTAAATCTTATTTCAGTATTTGAGACATGATCTGTATTTTTGATTCCAGTTTGTATTTGCTTATTATCAAATATTGATTTAACTATATTATATACCTCTTCTCCATATTCACTAAAGAAATCAAGTATTAATTCTTTTGCTTCTTCTATAGAAAATGATGTTGGTGTAACGATTGGATATACAATTTCTTCTGGACAACCGACAAATTTATTTACATAATTTAGCATAGGTTGAGCATATGTATTTTTTTCTCTTTCAAATCTTCTAATAAAATCTAACTCCGATTTTTTTATTATTCTATTAAATTTAATTATTGACCATCTTTCATTAATATATTTTGATGATGGTTGAGGATAATGCTTAGATGTTAAGTGAAAGTATAAGACATCTAAAAACGTATAGGTATACATTAAATCATTATATTCATAAATATTAAAACAATTATTTAACTTTAATGAAATATATTTTAATTCTTTTTCTAGTGTTTCTAAATCAACATTCATAATTTACTCCTATAAAATTATATTATATTTTTTTTTCATTTCATTAGATAATTTAAGTATTCTAGGTTGAATAAGTTTTGTATTAGTGAATTCATCAATATCAAAACCTAATAATTCAATTAATTCTTCAATCGATAAAATAGATCTTGCTGATAATAGATTATTAAGTAATTTCATAAATTCATTAGGATTTTGCTCATATAATTCGCATAAATGTAAAGCAAAATAATAACCAAATCCATATACATATGCATCTCTTAAGGGTATTCTTTTATTTTTATCAGTGTCTATTAGGTCCCCATTTAATTCTATACTACCATTTTTTACATCAAAAGTTTCTTCAAATGTATCATAACATCCATCTAATAATAGTAACCTATCATTAATAAATGGATCAATATTATTTGCATCAATATGATTCCTTTTTAAAAATTCAGCCATCTCTAATTCAAAAAAGCACGACGAAAATTCTATACCAAATTGCTTTGCTATAGGATATTCTTTTCTTTGTGGAAATATAATATTATCATATTCAAATACATGACCAAATTCATGAGAAATTGATAATAGTGAACAAGTATCATATTCTTTAAGTGTTGAAGTTACATAACATTTTCCTAATAACTTTGAAGTATATACAGCAGAACAATATCCTTCACTATCAGGAACATTCGTTTCTATTCTATTATTATTTAATATATTATTAACACTTTTTACAGCATTATCTCCGAATAATGAAAAGAATTCCAAAATAATATCAAAAAATTCTTTTTCAGAAAAAGTTCTTAATCTTTTTGCATAAGACAAATCCATAAGATAAATATAATCTAAAAAGTCATGATAATTTCCAAGCATAGTCATAATAAGTTTTTTGTTTTGAATAATAAAGTTATAGTAATCTTGTAATACTTTTGAATTATGTTTATTTGATTCTTCTGTTGATTTTTTCTGATCTATAAATATACTAGTTTGAGGAATATACATTCCTGCTAAAGAAATAAGTAATGTATTTAATTTTTGAAAGTCACCAAAATCACGATATAAGACACTTCTAGAATTATTTCTTTTTAAATATTCTTTTTGTCTAATTA
The DNA here is from genome assembly GCA_964545285.1 of uncultured Clostridium sp. Taxonomy (GTDB): domain Bacteria; phylum Bacillota_I; class Bacilli_A; order RF39; family UBA660; genus CAG-1000. Next base: position 8,300 of record CAZJEW010000031.1, on the reverse strand, counting down.
TATCGTCTTTTAATGATTCAATATCAATTCTTTTACTATTTGAATCTATAGTTATCATAATATTCCCCCTAAAAATATTATTATTTAATTACTGATTTATTGCCCATATAAGGTCTTAACACCTCTGGTATACTTATTGTACCATCTTCATTATAATGATTCTCTAAAAACGCTATTAAAGCCCTTGGAGTAGCAAGAACTGTATTATTCAAAGTATGAACAAAATAAGTTCCATCTTCACCTTTAGTTCTTATTCCTAAACGTCTTGCTTGAGCATCTCCTAAATTAGAACAACTACCCACTTCAAAATATTTTTGTTGTCTAGGGCTCCATGCTTCAATATCAACACTTTTAACTTTTAAATCAGCTAAATCACCGCTACAACATTCAAGTGTTCTTACTGGTATATCTAAACTTCTAAAAAAATCTACAGTAAATTTCCACATTTTATTATACCATTCAAATGAATCTTCAGGTTCACATAATACAACCATTTCTTCTTTTTCAAATTGGTGTACTCTATATATACCTCTTTCCTCTATTCCATGAGCTCCTACTTCTTTTCTAAAGCAAGGACTATAAGACGTAAGGGTAATTGGTAAACTATCTTTCTTTAATATTTCATCCTTAAATCTACCTATCATAGAATGTTCAGAAGTTCCTATTAAATATAAATCTTCACCTTCGATTTTATACATCATATTATCCATTTCTTCAAATGACATTACACCACTAACAACATCACCATGTATCATAAATGGAGGTATACAATAAGTAAATCCTTTATCTATCATAAAATCTCTAGCATATGCAAGCATAGCACTATGAAGTCTTGCTCCATCTCCCATTAAATAATAAAAACCATTACCACTTGTCTTACCAGCACTTTCCTTATCTAATGCATTCAATTTATCTAACATATCTGCATGATATGGAATTTCATATTTAGGAACAATTGGATCCCCAAATTTTTCAACTTCAACATTTTCAGTATCATTTTTACCTATTGGTACACTAGAATCAATTATATTAGGAATGACCATCATTTTATCTTTAATAGTTTTTTGTAAATCTTCTTCTTTCTTTTCACATTCTTCAATTTCTTTTTGAATAGATGCTACTTTTCCTTTTACTTCATTTGCTTCATCAATCTTTTTTTCTCTCATTAAAGAACCAATAGAATCACTTAATTTATTTTTTTCACTTCTTAAATTATCTACTTTAAATTTATATTCACGATATTCAATATCTAAATCATATACTTTGTCAACAAGCGATAGTTTCTTATCCTGAAATTTCTTTTTAATGTTTTCTTTTACTAAATCTTTATTTTCTCTAATAAGTTTAATATCTATCATACTTATCCCTCTTTTCTATACAAACTATTTTAACATTAATTTAACAAAATAAAAAGAGGAAATTCCTCTTTTCTTACCATCCTATGCAAGTACCAAAAATAATTGCTAATAGAATGAATAAAATCAATATTATAAAGAACGTACTACCAGTAGAATTACAACAATTCATAATACACCTCCCTATTCTATATAAAAGCACCTAATATGATTACTAATAATATAAATAACACTAGAGCAAAAGCTGCTCCTGAAATACCTTTTCCACATCCACAACCACAACCTGTATTCATAAAACATTCCTCCTTTTTATCTTTACACTTTTAATTTATGTTAATTTCACTTTTTTGTGTATGATAATTACTTGTATTTTATAACTCAATTTATTATAATATTAAGAGTTAGGAGGAAAAATGAAAAATTTTATTAAAACATTATCATTAATAGTCTGTGTGTTATTTCTCACAGGATGTGGTGGCGTAAAACTAGATAATGGGGAAAATGCTATTGTTACTTTTGATGAGGGAGGTATTAGTGCTGAAGATTTATATAACAAATTAAAAGAAAACTATGGTGCTGAAAACATAGTTAATCTTATTGATAAATATTTATTAGAAAAATTATATGATACTACTAGTGATGAAACATCTTATATAAAACAGTCTGTAAATGCTGCTAAAGAGCAAGCCACAAAATATAATACTGATTTAGATACTTATGTATATTATTATTATGGTCTTGCTAATGAGAAAGCCTATAAAGAATATATTTCACTTAATTATAAAAGAAGTTTATGGATTGAAGATTATGCAGAAGAAACTGTTACTGATACTCAAATTAAAGAATATTATGAAACTGAAACTGTTGGAGATATGACATTAAGTCACATATTAATAACTAGTGATGCTACTGATGATATGTCTGATGATGAAAAATCAAAAGCAGAAACAAATGCACTAAATCAAGCAAAAGAAATTATTACAAAGTTACAAAATGGTGATGATTTTGCTTCATTAGCAAAAGAATATTCTAAAGATGATAGTACTGCTTCTAAAGGTGGAAGTCTTGGAAAACTTAACACTGGCGATTATAATGATGATTTCATTAATGCTGCTAAAGATTTGGAAGTTGGAAGTTATTCAACATCTCCTGTTAAAACATCATATGGATATCATATTATTTATAAAACAGCACAAGATGATAAACCAACCCTTGAAGATGCAACTGATGATATAAGAATAACTGTCGGAAAAGAAATTGCATCTGATTCATCATTCTATATGACTGCTATGATTGCATTAAGAGAAAAAAATAATATGACTTTTAAAGATTCAGAACTTGAAAGTTCATATAATGATTACATAAAAAAGAATCAAAAATAACAAATATTAAATTTGTTATTTTTTTTATTCATTTATAAAACAATTATTAATTTCTTCATATGAATAACCTTTTCTAAGTAAATAATTTATTATCTTTTTTTTATCAGTATATTTGTTACTTATTTTATTAAATTCTTTTATTATATTAGAATTATCATATTTAATATTAGATAAATTATTATCAATAATATCTTTATCATATCCAAGATTATATAAATCATTTTTTATTTTATTTATTATCATATAATAACTTTTATTTTTCATTATTGATGTTTTTTTATTAATAATTTTAACTATTTTTTCATTCCAAACATTTTTATCAATATTATTTAAATACTTATCAACATCATCTTCATTAAAATCAAATTCTAGTAAATTTCTTTTTATTTTATATGGTCCATCGTTAGATAAGTTTATCTTATCATTTATAAATGCTTCTATATATTTATTAGAATTTAATAATCCTAATCCATCTAGTTTGTTTATAGCAAAATCTATATATTTCTTATCAAAATCTTTTTTATTCAAATAGTCTTTTATTTCTTTTTTATTTCTCATTTTAATATCTATATAATTTAATGCAATATAATAAGACTCATAATATCTATTCTCATCTATTATTTTATCTATTAATTCAATACTAATATCTTTATTAATTAATAGATTATATTTTAATATAATATCTTCATATAATAATAGTTGTGAATCATCTAAAAAAACTTTATACTTATTTTTACCTATCTTTTTAAATTTATTTATTTCCATATTTTCTCCATATGAATATTTTATCACAAAAAAAATAGTTAGTTAATAACTACTCATTACTATAATTAGTAAAATATCTTTGTATTAATACTACTGGTGTACCTTTGTCTCCGCTTCCACTTGTTAAATCACATAAACTTCCAAGTAGATCTGTATACCTTCTAGGGGTTGTTCCTTGAGTTTCCATTGTTCCTTTAAGTTCTTTATCTTTCTCTCTTATAGCTTCTTTCATAGCTTCATTTAATTTTTCACCATGCAAATCTTTAAATTGATTTTCTGAAAAATATTTAAGTTTAATTTCGTTTGGGCTTCCTTCTAAACCTTTAGTATAAGCAGGACTTACTACCGGATCAGCAAGTTCCCATATTTTTCCTACTGGATCCTTAAATGCACCATCACCATATACCATTACTTCTATATTTTTACCAGTTTTTTCTTTCATTAATTTTTGAACTTTTTCAACTAATTGTTGACCAGTTCTTGGAAATAATTTAACTTTTTCTGCAGTTGAACGATTGCTTCCAAGTAAACCATACTCTGAGTATCCACTACCATCTACTGGTTGATTTAGTATTTCACTCATCATTAATACTTTTTTAGCACCATGTTTTAATAATCTTTCTTTAGTTTCTTTTCTTGTATGAATATCACAATTAATAACTTTATCTGTATAATTTAAGATAGTTTCTGGTTTATTACTAAATACCATTTCAAACTCACAGCCTTCTTTTTCTACTAAATCTTTATACACTTCATACATATTTACGCCTGTAAACATATGTTTAAAATGACTATATTTTTTAGCATATTCTTCTTCTGTTATAACATCACTATATGTATTAACATTGTTTTTAACTAAGTCTTCTCTATATAATATATCATTTCCTACTTCATCGCTTGGATAACTTGATAATAAAGTGATTCTTTTAGTACTTCTTGCCATAGCTGATAGTAATACAGCAAATCTATTTCTTGATAATATTGGATATACTATTCCTAAATGATCAGTATTTAATTTATTTCTAATATCTTTTGCTATTTGATCTAATGTTGCAAAGTTACCTTCACTAATTCCAACTACTGCTTCAGTAATTGCTATTACATCTTTATCTTCAAAATCAAATTTTTCACTTTTAGATGCTTCTAATAATGAATCAACTACTATTTCCGATAAATTATCTCCTTCTTTAATAATTGGGGTTCTTATTCCCCTAACAACAGTTCCTACATTTCTCATATACACTCTCCTACTAAATAATAACATATTTTAAAATAAAAATAAATATCTGTTGACAAGTGTAAATAATACACTTATAATATAATTAGGTGATAATATATGAATAGTGATGATAATTTAAAATTAATAGTGCTAAATAGTATGGCTGATAGAGGTTCAATGATTGAAAAGAAAATACAGAAATTAAGACATAACAAGCATGAACTTATAATACCTATTAAACAGCCAAGATTTGGAAATGGTGAAGGAAAAATTGAAATTGGAGAATCTGTAAGAGGACAAGATGTTTACATTTTAAGCGATGTATCTAACTACTCTCTTACATATGATATGCCAAATGGATTAACAAATCATTATAGTCCAGATGATCATTTTAGAGATATTGAAAGAGCAATAATAGCTACTCGTGATCATGCAGAAAAAATAACTGTAATAATGCCTCTTTTGTATTCTTCTAGACAACATAGAAGAAAAAATAGAGAATCTCTTGACTGTGCTTGTGCTTTACAAGAATTAAAATCATTTTATGGAGTTAAAACTATTTTAACTATAGATGTTCATGACCCTAATATAACAAATGCATTACCTTTAAATTCTTTTGAAAATGTTTACCCTACAGGTTTAATATTAAAACAATTTTTAAAAAACGAAATAAATAATATAGATATAAATAACCTTACCATAATAAGTCCAGATACTGGAGCTGTTGAAAGAGCAAGATTTTATGCTAATGTGTTTAAAGCTCCTCTTGGAATATTTTACAAGCAAAGAGACTACACTAATGTCATTGATGGGAAAAATGCTATTATATCTCATGATTATGCAGGACCTGAAGTAAAAGGAAAAGATGTAATTGTCGTTGATGATATGATTTCTTCTGGTGATAGTGCATTAGATGTTGCTAGTGAGCTTAATAAAATGGGGGCTAAAAGTGTATATTTTATAATTACATTTCCACTATTTGTCAAAGGAATCTCAAAATTCAATGAATATTATAAGCAAGGAAAATTCACAAAACTATATACAACTAATTTCGTTTATATTCCTGATGAGTTTAAAAAAGAACCTTGGTTAGAAATAGTAGATGGTAGCGAACTACTTGCAAGAATAATTAGTACTTTGAATTATAATCATTCTATTGCTCCACTTATTGATGAAAAATCTGAAGTTGCTAACTTTGTTGATGAAGCAAAATCAAAATTAACTAAATAATACGTAATAAAATACGTATTTTATTTATAAAAAAAGTAATATTTCTATTACTTTAAAAAACCCTTTATTATAATATCTTCAGCTTCTTTTGGTGTTAATCCAAGACTCATAAGTTTTATTAATTGTTCTCCTGCTATTTTGCCTATAGTTGCTTCATGTATTAAACTTGCATTAACATTTTTAGCAAAAATTTCTGGTATTGATTTAACAGAAGCATTATCTTTAACTATTGCATCACATTCAACATGACCATAACATTCATTATCACCAAGTAAATTTGATTTAAATTCTTGATATGATTTATCAGTTGCAACAGATCTAGACACTATATGAGTACTAGAATTTTTTCCGTTAAGTTCTATACTAAATTCAGTTTTAGAAATTTGATTATTATTTGTTAATATTTTTTCATTGACTATTAATGTAGCCCCATCTTCCAATTTAGCTTTAGTTATTCTTTTAGCATTATCAACACCTTTTATTTGAGTAGTATTCATAACCATATAGGAATCTTTCTTCATAACAACTTCAGTGGTTGGATTTAATATTTTTTTACCATTTCCAAAACCATCTGCATAATGATTTTCTATATATTTTACCTTTGATCCTTCGTCTAAAAAGAATCGATGTATTCCATCATGTTCGCTATCTTTATGCATTTCATTATGTATTCCACATCCAGCAATAATAGTTACATTTGAGTTCTTTCCAATATGAAAATCATTATATACAATATCTTTCATTCCACTTTCAGTTATTATTACTGGAATATCTATAATTCCTGAAATAGTATCATCTTTTACATAAATGTCTATTCCACTATTGTTCTCTTTACTAACGATATTAATATATTCATTGACTTTTCTTTCAATACCTTGACCATTCTTTCTTATATTATATGCATCTGCTACTTGATATTCAAGAGCATTAATTTCATTTAAAAGATCTTTATCAATATTATTCATTCATAACACCTCTTTTACAGCATTTGCTTTTCTTAAATAATGATGAAAATATTTTATCTGTTTTATTACATTTTATAATGCTTCCTTCTTGCATAATAATAATTTCTTCAGCAATATTTAATATTTTTTCTTGATGAGATATAACTAAAGTAATACCTTGAGAGTTGGTTTGTAGTTCTTTAAAAACTTTTATTAAGCTATTAAAACTCCATAAATCTATACCTGCTTCAGGTTCATCAAATATAGCTATTTTAGGGCTACTGGCTATAATAGTAGCTATTTCAATCCTTTTTATTTCACCACCAGACAAAGTTGAATTTACCTCACGATCGATATATTCCAATGCACATAATCCAACTTTAGATAAAATATCACACGCTTCATGTCTAGTTAACTCCTTATGTTTAGCAATAGTCAATAAATCATAAACAGTAATTCCTTTAAAACAAACAGGTTGTTGAAATGCAAAAGATATTCCATTATTAAATCTTTCATTAATAGGCATACTAGTAATATCTTTTCCATTTAATAAAATATTTCCAGATGTTGGTTTTTCAATTCCCATAATTATTTTAGCAAGAGTAGACTTTCCACTACCATTAGGTCCAGTCAAGCAATAAAATATTTCATTATTTAAAGTAATATTTATATTATCTAATATTTTTTTATTATCTATTTCAAAACATATATTTTTTAATTCTAACATATTTTCCTCTTTCAGAAAATATTATATCACATTTTATTACATAGAAAAATCACTTTATAAATCTATATTTACCTATTATAGGTATTTCTTTACTTTTTCCATTAATTGAATTAACTATACCAAATAACAATAGACTAACTATTATTAAATAAAATACAAAATTAATAAAACTTAACCATACAGGTACTGATTTTAATGAATCAATAAAAATATTATTAATAAATCCTAATACTACAAATAATAATAATTCTAATGCAAATAAATTAAATCCTTGATTTACATGAAATAACAAATATTTAGATTTTTTGTATTTTCTATTTATAATTGGTATTAAAAATAAAAAACCTATATAACATAATATTGAATATTTTAAATTACTTTCAATATCTTCTTTATCAAATGTATTACTTAAATCATCTACATCGATAATTTTAGTTATTATTTCATCTTGTTTATTATCATTATTTTCATTATTTTTCATTTTTTCTCCTTAAATTATTTTGTTTCTATTTAAATATATGCTATAATATTCTTGTTATGCAAGAGTGGCGGAACAGGTAGACGCGCCGGACTCAAAATCCGGTGGTAGTGATATCATGAGGGTTCGATTCCCTTCTCTTGCACCATTTATAAGGAATCTAACTCCTAAAAACTTTAATTTAATAAAGTTTTAGGAGT
>CAZJEW010000030.1:0-13245 GCA_964545285.1 uncultured Clostridium sp. | reverse complement strand
GCACTGGTGCAGCTGTATTACAAGGAAATGGAACTAATACAACACCATATATAATTAGTACAAATTAATAAATAATGTATAATAGTAAAAAAATGTATTGACTATTTAAAAAAATAAATGTTATAATTAGTTTAGGTTAGAAAATATGAAAGGAATGTGATATTTTATGAGTAATAAGAAAGGTTTTACATTAGTTGAGTTGTTAGCAGTTATAGCTATATTAGCAATTTTAGTTGTTATTGCACTTCCTAATGTTATTGGAATGTTTCAAGGAGCAAAGAAAGGTACTTTCAAAACTGAAGTTCAAACTATAATGAAACAAGCGCAATCTACATGGGTACTAGATGGTGGAGGAGCTGCTGTTTATACTAATTGTATGAATGGTATATCTACAAGTAATCAAACATCATTACAATTACAAGGGACTGAATTTACTTATTATATTTCTGTCGGAAGTGATGGTGAATTTGTTCAAGTATCTGTTGCTGGATCTGATTATGCATTTAGTACATCTATAACTGGTTCATCTGATGGAAAGGTTGCATCAAAGATTACTGAAGACATGATTTATTCTAGTAGCGTTGACGACCAAAAGGCTAATTATGATCTTGCTGTTGCTGCTGCTAAATCAAGCCCAAATGAAGCATGTACAGCACCTGTATCAACTGTATCTGGAGAATAAAACGTTTTAAATGTTTCATAAGACTAGAAATAGTCTTTTTTTTATTATATAATTATTTAGGTGATGATAATGAATATAATAATTGGTTCTCATGTGAGATTTAATAAAAGTGATCAGTTAGTTGGTAGTGTAAAAGAAGCTATAAGTTACAATGCTAACACTTTTATGTTTTATACTGGACCGACTCAAAGTACTTTAAGATATGATATTGACGATAATATTAGTTATGAAGCATATAAGTTAATGCTTGATAATAATATTGATTCTAATAATGTTATTGTTCATTCTCCATATATTATTAATCTTGCTAATAATAGTGATGAAAGAAAGTACAAGTTTTATATAGATTTTTTAATTGATGAACTTAATAGAGTTAATACTCTTGGTTTTAATAAATTAGTTCTTCATCCTGGAAGTGCTGTTAATGTTAGTAGATCTGATGGTATTAGAAATATTGCTAATGGTATTAATATCGCTTTTTCTTCTTCTAATGATGTTATTATATTACTTGAATTTATGTCTGGTAAAGGTAATGAACTTGGTACTTCTATAAATGAATTGAAAGCAATTATAGACTTAATTGAAGATAAAAATAGGATAGGGGTATGTCTTGATACTTGTCATATGAATGACTCTGGAATTGACTTAAAAGAGTTTGATAAGTTCTTAGATGAATTTGATAAAGAAATTGGTATTGATAAAATAAAATGTATTCATGTTAATGATAGTATAAATTCTATAGGAAGTCATAAAGATAGACATGAAAATATAGGTTACGGAACAATAGGATTTGATACTTTAATAAATGTTATATATAATTCAAGATTAAATAATATTCCTTTTATTCTTGAGACACCATATATTAATAGAAATTCTAAAGAGGAAACCCCACCATATAAGTATGAGATAGAATGTATAAGAAATAAAAAGTTTACTTCATTTAAGTAAACTTTTATATTTATTAAATTTTTCTATTATTTGTAAGTATAATTCTCTATTAAAATCCTTTTCGTATTTAGATATAAATGTAATGAAATCATTATTTAATATTTCATCATAATGATTCTTTATAATATCATATATTAAATCTATTTCTTTTTCATTTGCTTCTATGCATTCTTTAGTGATATATGTTTTAATATCTCCTTTAGTTAATTTATTTATATAATTTATTAATATCTCTTCTTTCATATTCCTCCTTATTATTAGAATATGTAAGAATTATAATTTTATGAAAAAAGAGGTTAATCCTCTATATTGCTTAATGCATTTATTATAGCTAATTTTCCATATTCATATGTAATTGATCCTTGAAAGAATAATACATATGGTTCTTTTATTGGTCCATCACACGATAGTTCAATACTTGATCCTTGTATAAATGAGGGACTAGCCATTATTATTTTATCTTCATATCCAGGCATGTTTCCTGGTATTGGCTTAATATGGGCATCTATTGCTCCACTTGATTGAATACCTTCACAAAATTTGATGAGTTTTTCTTTATTATTAAAGTATATTAATTCAACTATATCTGTTCTTTTATCATCATATTTAGGAAATGTTATATAACCTAAATTAGATAATACTTTACTAACAAGAATAGATGTTTTTAATGCTGAACATACTACTGAAGGTGCTAGATAAAGACCTTGTAAAAACATTTTATTTGCATTATTTGATGGTCCTACATCTTTACCTTCACCCGCTAGATTCAATCTTTCAGCACATAATTTAATTAAGTTTTTTCTTCCGACTAAGTATCCTCCATTAGTAGCTATACCACCACCTAGATTTTTAATTAATGATCCTACACATATATCACAATTAACTTCTATAGGACTTTTTTCTTCAACAAATTCACAATAACAATTATCTATAAATATTATTATATCTTTATTTATACTTTTAATAAAAGTTGTTATTTTTTCTATTTTATCTATTGATAAACTTTCTCTTAATGTGTATCCTCTTGATCTTTGTATATATATTAGTTTAATTTTATTTGATTTGATTTCGTTACTTATCTTTTCATAATTAAAATCATTATCTATTAAATCAATTTCTTTATATTTAATTCCATAACTTATAAGTGAGCTATTATTTTCTTTAATACCTATTACTTCATGTAGTGTATCGTATGGTGTTCCTGATATACATAGCATTATATCATTTGGTCTAAGTAAAGCTTGAAGTCCTATACTAATAGCATGGCTTCCTGATATAATTTGAGTTCTTACAAGAGCATCTTCTGAACCAAATATATAAGAATATATCTTTTCTATTTTATCTCTTCCTATATCATTATATCCATATCCAGTAGTTCCATTTAAATCAGATTCACTTAATTCATATTTGTGAAATGCATCTAATACTTTTTTACTATTATTTAAACATATTTTTTCTATATTATTAAATTCACTTATTAATAATTTTTCTTGTTCATTAACTAGTTTAATGTACTTTTCATTCGTTTTTAGCATCTTTCACCACCATCAACTCTAATAATACTATCATTAATGTAACTAGCTTCATTAGTGCTTAAAAAGTATATTACATTAGCTATCTCTTCAGGTTCACCAAATCTTTTTAAATTAATATTTTTAACATATTCATTTATTTGTTCATTATCTAATTCTTTATTCATAGGAGTATTTATCCATCCAGGACATATACAATTTACTCTTACATATGGTGCATAATGATTAGATAAATTATGAGTTAGATTAATAACTCCAGATTTAGATGAATCATAATCTAAACTATATTCATAATAAGTATCTATTCCGTTAGTTGAACTAATATTAATAATACATCCTTCTTTTTTATCAAACATATAATCTCCAAATACTCTACTTACTAAAAAAGTTCCTACTAAATTTATTTCTAAAGTTTTCATAAACATTTCTTTGGTTTTATCTTCAAATGTTGAATCTAATGCTATAGATGCATTATTTACTAAAACATCAACTCTATTAAATTCTTCTATTATTTTATTAAACATATTTCTAATATCATTTTCATTTGATATATCACATTTAATTGCTAAACATTTAGTATTATATTCTTTTTCAATTTCATTTTTTAAATCATATGCTTCTTTCTCATGATTTAAATAATTTATTACAACATTATATCCTTCTTTAGCAAATCTTTTTATTGTTGAAGCACCTAAACCTAAACTAGATCCTGTTACTATAACACATTTTTTATTCATGGTATCCTTCTTTCAAAGATATTATAACAAACTTTTATTATAAAAGTTAATTTTTTATTTGTTTTATTTATATATTTTAATTAAAAGTTATTATTATACTTGCTAGATTAATAATTATTTGTTATAATCTTTAATGTACAAAAGGAGGGAATCCATATGGCTAAGAAAGAAAATAGAGAAGGTATTGCATTACAATGTACTGTTTGTAAAAATATTAATTATTTAACTAGTAAGAACAAACAAAATACTGATGGTAAATTAGAAGTAAAAAAATATTGTTCTAAATGCAATAAAACAACAGCTCATAAAGAGAGAAAGGCAGCATAATATATGTTTAATGTTAATGATATTAAAAATGGTATGACAATTAAATATGAAGGTAATGTTTACCAAGTTGTTGAATTTCAACATGTTAAACCTGGTAAGGGTAGTGCATTTGTTAAAACTAAATTATATAATTTAAGAAGTGAATCTACTCAAGAAATTACTTTTAATGCAGGCATTAAATTAGAAAAAGCAGATATTAGAAAAAGTCAAATGTCATACTTATATAATGATGGAAATAATTATATCTTTATGGATAATAATACTTATGAGCAATTAGAAATTCCAGCTGATAAGTTAAGTGATAGTATTAAATTCCTTAAAGAAGGATTAATTGTTGAAGTAATGAACTATGAAGGTGAGATAATAGGTATTACTTTACCAGAAAAAGTTACTTATAAAGTTATAAGTGCTCCTGATGCTGTTAAAGGTAATACAACAAGTGGTGCTCAAAAAGATATTACGATAGAAACTGGTTATACTTTAAAAGCTCCATTATTTATTAGTGAAGGAGAAGATGTTATCATTACTACAAGAGATGGTAAATATGCTTCTAGAGGTTAAATAAATATTTTAGGGAGGTTAAATATGGTGAGAATTATTAATAATTTTTATAATCCAACTCCATCACAAGCTGCTTTTTTAAGAAGTTTAGGTGGAAGAAGAGAAGTTATTTGTATACTTAAAGCCGAAAAAGAAAGAGCAACTAAGTTAAATGTAAAACATGATAATATTAGTTTGATTCATAAAAATCAAAGAAGAAAGATATAAACAATTTATATTGTTTATTTTTTTTATATTAATTTTGTAAATAATAACAGAATATAATATAATTTTACTATGAATATAGGAGAGTATATGAAAGATAAGAAATTAATATTTGGAATATTAATAGCATTTGTATTTTTAGCAAGTATAGAGTTTACATATTTGTGAGCACTGGTGGCTTGAGTGCTTTTACGTCAGTTTCCTAAACTATAGTGATACTGTATTACAAGGAAATGGAACTGTATCAACACCATATATAATTAACACAAACTTAAAATAACTAGACTAAAAGGTAAAAAAGGCACTTTGCAATATTTATTAGGGTTTATGTCCCATAATGAAGAAGATTGATTATATAATTATTTTAATTGACAAAAATGAATTATTAATATATACTTTATATCAGTAAGTGATGATAAAATAATAGTATTTATAAATGATAAATATAGAGAATTAGTGTTTGGTGAAAACTAATTATTATTTATAAAGAATATACATGTTTTTGAACTTAAATAGGTTATGCTTTATAGTAGTTGAGGTAGATTAATTCTATAAATTAAGGTGGTACCACGATAATTCGTCCTTATGTGCTACCTTTTTATTTTGGAGGAAAGTATGAGAAAATTTGAAAAAATAAGTTTTAAACAATTTAAGAAAGATGTATTTGATGATAAAGATTTTTATAATGATTATTCTCTTCCTAAAAGAAAAACTAGATATAGTGCAGGATATGATATTTATTCATTAATTGATTATGTTCTTAAACCTGGTGAAATTAAATTATTTGCTACTGGATTTAAGTATATTAGTCCGATTGATGAAATGTTTATGATTGTTGTTAGAAGTTCTATGGGATTTAAATATAATATAAGACTTGTTAATCAAGTTGGTATTATAGAAAGTGATTATTATAACAATGAAAGTAATGAAGGACATGTTATGATTAAATTACAAAATGAGGGTGATAAAGATTTTGTTATTAATAAAGGTGATGCTATCGCACAAGGTATATTTGTTAAATTTTATACTATTGATAATGAAGAAGAAATTAAAGATATAAGAAAGGGTGGATTCGGATCCACTAATAGGTGAATAAAATGAATTTATATGATGATTTAGTTTGGAGAGGTCTTATTAAGGATATTAGCAGTCCATTACTTGAAGAAAAACTTAATAAAGGTGGTCTTACTTTTTATATTGGTACTGATCCTACTGCAGAGTCTATGCATTTAGGTCATTTATCAAGTTTTTTAATTACTAAGAGACTTAAAGATGCAGGACATCATCCAATACTTCTAATAGGAGGTGCTACTGGTTTAATAGGAGATCCTAGACCAACATCTGAAAGAAGTATTATTTCTTATGAAGATATTAAAAGAAATATTGATGGTCTTACTTCTCAAGTTCAAAAGTTATTTGGATTTGAAGTGGTAAATAATTATGATTGGAGTAAAAATATTAATTTTATTGATTTCCTTAGAGATTATGGTAAATATTTTAATGTAAATTATATGCTTGATAAAGATATTATTAGAAGAAGGTTAGATGAGGGCATTACATATACTGAATTTTCTTATATGATTATGCAGGCATTAGATTTTTTATATTTGCATGAACATAAGAATTGTGATTTACAAGTAGCAGGTTCAGATCAATGGGGTAATATTACAGCGGGTATTGATTTAATTAGAAAGAAAACTAAAGATGAAGTTTATGGATTTACTATGCCTTTAGTATTAGATAAATATGGTAATAAATTTGGTAAAAGTGAAGGTAATGCATTATGGTTAGATAAAGATTTAACATCACCATATGAAATATATCAATATTTAATTAATACTGATGATGAAATGGTAGTAGGCTATTTAAAAATATTTACTTTCTTAAATAAAGAAAAAATTGATAAACTAGAAGAATATACTAAGAATGAACCTGAAAAGAGACTTGCTCAGAAGGCTTTAGCTTATGAAGTGGTAAAGTTCTTACATGGTGAGGATGAAGCAAATAAAGCGGTTAAAATAAGTGAAGAAGTTTTTACAAAAGGTTATAGTAATGAAGGAATGCCTGAAGAAACTATTAATAAAGATAAATTAAATAATGTATTAGATTTATTAGTAGATACTAATATTATATCTTCTAAAAGCGAAGCAAGAAGATTAATAGAACAAAATGGTATAAGTATTAATAATGAAAAAGTAAGTGATCCAAATATATTAATAAATGAAAATATGTTTAATGATGGATACTTAGTAATTAGTAAAGGAAAGAAAACTCATATTAAAATAGTATTAAAATAATAAATAAGTGAAACTGTAAAAGAATATAGTTTCACTTTTATTAATTTAATTATTATAGTATAATATTAATATATTATAGGTGATAAAATGAAAGATCAAATTAAAAAGATTTATAATGATAATAAATTTGTGTTTAATATAATTATGTGCGTATTTGTTGTATATAGTTTATTTGTTGTACCAAGTTATTTTGCTAAGATAATACATTATGTTATTATAGATGAAATGTTATGCACAGTAATAGGAGATATTATTTATACTTTATTATTAATACTTTTATATTTTAAAGAATTAAAGAAAGAGTTTATTGTATTTAAAAGTAATTTTAAAAAGAATATTATTAACGGATTTAAATGGTATTTTGTAGGTATATGCTTTATGATAGCAGTTAATTTATTTATTGCATATAAAATTGGTAATATATCTGACAATGAGACTTTAGTAAGAGAATATATTTTTTCATATCCTTTTTTATCAGCAATAAGTGTTATGATAATAGCTCCAATAAGTGAAGAAATAATATTTAGAAAAAGTATTATGAATGCATCCAATAATAAATATATTGGTATTATCTTATGCGGTCTTATCTTTGGACTTGCTCATGTAATAGGTTATATTGAAGGTTATATGGATTTAATATATATTCTTCCTTATGCTTGTTTGGGATGTAGTTTTGCTATTATGGATTATGAAAATAAAAATGTATTTACTTCAATGTTTTTCCATTCATTTCATAATACATTTTCGTTTATTATGATTATTGTTGCTTCTTCATTAGGAGTTCTTTAATGGAAAAAGAATCTAATAATAAAGTATTTATAAATATTATTATATTTTTAATATTGATTTTATTAGGTGTTTTTTTATATTCTAAGTATTTAGGTGTTAAAGGATTAATTGTTAAAGAATATAGAGTTGAAAGTGAAATACTAAGTGATAATTTTAGTGGTATTAAAATTATTCATTTATCTGATTTATTATATGGTTCTACTGTTGATGAATCTGATCTAAAATCACTAGTAAAAAAAGTAAATTTATTAAAGCCTGATATTATTGTATTTACAGGTGATATGGTTAGTTATGGAAAGAAATTAAGTGATAATGATATAAAAATACTTACAGATACTTTTAGTGATATGAAATCTAATTTAGGTAAATATGCAATTAAAGGTGATTATGATTATAAATTAGATGAATATGATACAATAATGAATTCTTCTTCATTTAATATATTAAATAATTCATATGATCAAATATTTTATAAAGATGATAGATATATTTATATAGTAGGGTTACCTAGTTTAAAAAAAGATACTATTGATTTAGATTCTGCTTTTAAATTTTATAATGTTGAAGATAGAAGATATACTATTGTATTAGTTCATGAAGGAAATACTATTTCTAAAATTAATTCTAGCGATTATGAAGTTGATTTAATATTAGGAGGTCATTCTCTTAATGGTAGTGTAATAGTTCCTTTTTATGGCTCTTTATTTATTCCTAATGACTCTAATAAATACTATGCTCCTGAATATACAAAAGGAATAACAAATATTTATATATCTAGTGGTATAGGAACAACAACATATCCATATAGATTTTTAAATAAACCATCTATTAATTTATATAGACTTAAATCAATATAGTTATTTGTTATATTAATATATTAAAATATTAAATAAAATATAATAGGTGATGAAAATGTATAATAATAAAAGATTTGGATTTGCAGCTCCATTTTTAATAGGTGCTTTAGCTGGTGGAGCAACTGTATCATATTTTAATCCATATAAACCAAGACCAGTATATTATCCTAATTATTATCCTTATTATTATTAATTGGGATACATATTTTAGCTTCAGTATATTTATTAATTTTTGAAAAATATGTTATTGTTCCATTATGTCCTTCTATTATTTCTTTTGAAAGACATAATCCAAGACCACTACCATATTCTTTTTTTGTATAAAAGGGTGTAAAAATATTATCAAGTTCATCTTTATTCATACCTTTTCCATTATCTTTAATTTTAATAATAAGATTGTTTAAAAAAATTTTCGATTCAATATTTATTATTCCATTAACATTAGAAGCCTCTATTGAATTTTTAATAATATTTACTAATACCTGCTTAATTCTTTTATCATCTGCATATATTTTAATGTTTTTTTGAGTTTTAAACTTAACTTTAATTTTTTTATTAATATATATAGGTATTATTTCATTTTTAATATTTTTAATTATTTTGTTATATGAAAAATATTTTTTTACTATATTAATATTATTTATTTGTTTAAAATCATTTAATACATCTAATGAATAATTGACTTCATTTATTAAGCATTCTTTTGCTTTTAAAAAATTATCTTTATTCATAATATCTAAATATCCTTTAATAATAATTAATGGATTTTTAACTTCATGTGAAAGTTTTGATATAGTAACTCTTAAATCATTATCTTTTTTATATTCATTTAATGTTTTATATGTTTCTAATAATTTAGATACTTTTTCAAACATGAATTTTATTAATAATGCAATTGATAAAAAGAATACTGTAATTCCTATGCTTCTAATATTATATTCATTGTAATATACTACACAGGATAAAATATATAATAATGTTGATATGATGTACCATTTAGATATATATTTTATTGTTTTAGATGTTTTAAAATATATTGAATAAAATATAAAATACATAATAAATAAAATAATTAATGACACTATATTATTTCTTACGTAATAGATCATAAAAAATAAATCTATAATACTTATTATTATTGAAGTTTTTGTTTTATGATAAATAAAAGAAATATAAATAGGTAATGTTAAACAACATACAAATCTATTAATATCATTCTCTGTATATAAATATATTAATAGGAATGTTACAAAATAAAGAATTATTTCTAATATAATATCTTTTTCACCTTTTTTAAATCTTTTTTTAAAGGTTATAAATATTATATATAAAATAATAGGAAAACATAAAAATGATATATTGATTGCAAATAATTCAAATAAATTCATATCACATCATTTATAATGTTATCATACGATGGTTGTCGATATTTGTCGAATTATGTCGTAAATAATAAAAAAGTAAGAAAATCTTACTTTAAATCAATCATATATTTTTTTAATTGTCTTGAATTAGGTCCAAATATTATTTTTAATTGATTATCTATTTCAACAATCCCTTTGGCTCCTAATTTTTGTATTCCTTCTTTATTAACTATGCTCATATCTTTAAGTGTAACTTTTAGTCTTGATAAATTAATTTGAACATCTTCTATATTATCTTTTCCACCTAAATATTGAATTAATTTATTTATTTCAATATAAAAGTCTTTTCTTCTCATTTTTATTACTATAAGTGATAATAATAGAAGTACAGCGATTATAATTACATATTGCCAGTACATATTATTCCTCCTTTAATTACAACTAGAGCATGCTTTAGGATACTCTTTTAAATAATTATTAATTCTTATTTTGAAATTATCTATATTTTCTTCTGTCCAATAATCATCAGGTAATGTTCCATCAGATATTAATGATGTTTCATTGTCATTAGCAACAATAACACCATTTTTTACTATTGTTAGATTTGGTACATATATTCTTTTATTTCCGCTATCATCAGTAGGTAAGTAATCAGATAATAATGATACTATTTTTAAATAATCTTTTGTATTATTGTTTCTTATATCTTTAATATTATAATAATATATTTCTTTTATGTTATTCTCTTTAGCAATTTCATTTAGATAAAATGCATATTTTTGACACCAAGGACATTCTGGAAATCCTAGAAATATAATACCAGTCCCACTTTTTAATGTTTTGATAATTTCATCAACACTTTTTGATACAAATACATTATCTTTATCTAATAAAGTATATTCATTAGATATATTGTTTACTTCTTTATTATTATCTTCTACATAAGTAAATTTATATATAAGTAAAGCTCCAATAACTGCAATAATGATTATTCCAATAATAAAAAATCTTTTTTTCATTTAAATCACATCCTTAATATATTTTAACATAATTCTTTAATATAATGTTATAGTTTTTAATATTTTACAATTGATTTTTAATTTTATAGAACTGTTTCATAATAGGTTCTTCTTTATGAATTAAATAATATTCAGTATCAAATGCATCATTAATAACTTCTTTAAATGTTTTTCTTACTCTATCTAAATATTTAATTTTTGTATTATTAGGATTTTTAATTACAGATACATTCTTTTTATTATAATCTATTAATGCGATTATTTCAGAAACAGTACATATACATCCAAGTAATACTATATAATAATGGGTATTATTAATTATATAGTTCATAGCAAAAGTATTAATATTTAATTTTGGCAAACTTATAAGAATAAAGCTTCCAATAATACAAATATCAAGAATTATAGTTTTAATTTTTCCCGTTTTACTAGATTGAATATTTCCACCATTTCTATATGTATTATAAATAATTAATAATATAGATATTTCTAATATTAAAGGTGGAATCATTATAGAATAGGTAATACCTAATAATATAAATGAAATAGCATTTAAAACTTTATCACTTAATGCATCCATACTACTTCCAAAGAAAGTAGATATATGTAAGTGTCTTGCTAAAAAACCATCTACTGCATCAGTTAAAAATAAACAAATTGTCCATACTGCACATGTATCACTTCCATACTTTAGATAAATAAAGGGCAACATAAAAGCACCAATTAATCTTCCAATTGTAAAAAAATTTACTATTATTAGTTTAATGATTTTTGGGGCTTTACTTTTCATAAGTATTATTCTAAATAATTTATTGGTTTTTGTCAATATTTATAGCATTTAAACATAAAATATGATATAATTTATTACATAACTTGGGGCTGCATTGATTCGACAATTTAAATTTAGATTAAATGCAAGTAGGATAGTGTTCCTTAAAAGCACAAATTAAAAATAATCGGAGAAAAATCTTACGGTTTTACTCCAGCATTTGCTTAATTTTTAGGTAAATCGGAGCTTCCTTCTATCTTTTGTTCACGAGGATAGGTAAGGGAGTAACTTAGTGAACTATATTACTTTGTATGTTTATGGCTAGTAATGAAGGATTAATAAACTTTAAATAGTAATTGATGTTGGCAATCAGTGTTACTATTCGAGAATAAAAACCAACTAAACTTGTAGACGTTTTTTTGGAATTTACTTTGGACAGGAGTTCGATACTCCTCAGCTCCACCATAAAAAAAATAAGTGACTTTAGTCACTTTTAATTTATAAAAAACTTATTTCACTAGCATACTCATATTTTTCATTTATAATTATACTAAAATCATTTGTATCAATAAATCCTATAACATAGTGTGGTGGAATAACATATTCAGCAGGTTCAAACTGATTCCAATTTCTAGGCCTATCAATACTTTTTTCAACCGCCGTTTTAACTTCATCTTCAGGGATTCCTAGTAAAACAATACTTGCATTTTTTCTATAACCTTCACCACGTTCTTGCAAAGCGTAAGTTATTGGATCGTCTTTAAATTCCTCAGGTATTTCAATAGTTGTTGAAAAAAGTCTCTTTTCTTTTAAATATAAACCTTCATCACATATATCTTGTGCATTATTAGGAGTTACATGATAAAAATATCTAATTCCTTCTAAACTAATTAAATCATTAAATACTTCTTCAAAATCTGGGTTTTCATATAATATATCTTCTTTTGTCATATAAATATTATAGCATATTTTTTTTAAATGTGCTATTATTTATATTGTTATATATTGCCCTGTGGCCAAGTGGTAAGGCGACGGACTCTGACTCCGTTATTCATAGGTTCGAATCCTATTAGGGCAACCATGCTGAAATAGCTCAATTGGTAGAGCAACTGAATCGTAATCAGTAGGTTGTGGGTTCAATTCCTATTTTCAGCACCAT
>CAZJEW010000029.1:0-13399 GCA_964545285.1 uncultured Clostridium sp. | reverse complement strand
CTAAGATGCTTATGTTAGAAACCATATTAAATTATCATCAAAATGATGAATACCTTTGCAGTAAAAAAGGATTTAGGTAATTTGATGCGACTTAAGATTGTTGTTCATGAATATGCCCATATGCTCGCTCATAAACATTTAAAAGACAATAATAAAGAATACCAAGCACATCGTAATCAATATGAAAGTGAAGCTGAGGGTATCGCATATATTGTTTGTAAGTATTTAGGGTTAGATACTAAAAATTATTCAATGATGTATTTATATAGTTGGAGTAAAGAAAAAGATTTTAAAGAGCTAGATGATTCTTTAAACACTATTGTTAATTATAGTAAAAAAATAATAAATAATTTTGATGCAATGTATAAAAAAGAAGTTAATTCATATTTTGAAAATATTACTATTTAAAAATAATTATAAAAAATATCGTTGGAGGGGTGTAAAATATTTAAAAGTGGACAAACTAACATATTTGTAAAAATCGTTCATATAGTTAATCGAGGTGGCAAGTATGAACGAATTTAAAGTAAACCTATTTTTTAAAGAAACGGAAATAACATTTCAGTCGTTAATGAATGATATATTTTTACAATATCTTTCAAATAAACTGGAAGAAACCTTGCAATAATGATGAATATATTGTATCATATGAACGACAATAATATTTTGTTAATAGCGAAGATAGGAGGATAAATTGAACATCGCTATAGCAGAAAGATATGCAAAAATAAATTCATTTGTTTATAAGGTCGGAAATTATATTCGTTTGTCACGAGAAGATTTAAAAATAGGCGAAAGTGAAAGTATAAGTAATCAAAGAACTTTTTTAAAAAGTTGGGTAGAAGAACAAGGATATGAATTAGTTGATACTTATGTAGACGATGGTTTTTCAGGGACAAATTTTGAAAGACCAGCATTCCAAAGAATGCTTGAAGATATAGAGTCTGGGAAAATTAATATGGTTGTAACCAAAGACTTATCAAGACTTGGTAGGGATTACATAGGAACAGGCGAATTTATAGAAAGGTATTTTCCACAAAGAAAAGTTAGATATGTCGCAATAACTGATGGGATTGATACTGCATTTGATTCATCTAATAATGATATTGCCCCATTTAAAGCTGTTTTTAATGATATGTATGCTAAAGATATTTCAAAAAAAATAAGAACTGCACTTCGAACAAAGCAAAAGGAAGGACTATGGGTTGGTGGATGTCCACCATTAGGATATATGATTGATCCAAATGATAAAAATCATTTAGTTCCTGATCCTGAAGAAGACTGGATAGTAAAGAAAATATTTGATTTAGCACTCCAAGGAAAAACAACTTTTCAAATTCGAACAATTTTAACAGAAGAACAAGTGCCAACTAGAGCAATTTTAAAAGGAAGTAGAGATAGGAGAATTTCTCGTGCAACATCATCTAAAGATGGTATATGGGGAACTAAAACTATAAAATGTATTTTGCAAAATCAACTATATACTGGTGATATGGTGCAAAATAGAAGAAGTAAGGTAAGTTATAAAATTAAAAAAATAGTCTCGAATGATAAAAAAGATTGGATAATAGTAGAAAATACCCATGAGTCTTTGGTTTCAAAAAAAGATTTTGATTTAATACAAAGAATGTTACCTAAAAATTCTACTAGACCAACTAAAAAGGAATATAGATTGTTAGATGGTTTGTTATATTGTTATGAGTGTAAACATAAAATTGGTATTTGTTCACCTAGAAAATCAGATGGTAGAACATATATTGTGTGTAACTATTATCGAATGAATTCAAAATATAATGTGTGTACTTCCCATGGATTTAATTATGACTATTTGGAAGAAGCAATAATATCATCAATAAAAATGGTGGCTCATAAACATTTGCAAAAAACCGAATTGGAAAAGCAAATAAACAAAGTAAAATTTAAAGACCCAAATGAACAAATGAAAAATAATTTAGTAACATTAGAAAATAAATATAATAAAAATATTGAGAATCTTGATAAAATGTATCTTGATAAAATAGAAAATAAAATAACAGAAGAAATGTATAATAGAGTTTATGAAAAATTACAAACTGAAATAAAAGATTTAGAGGTAGAAATAAAAAATATTAAAGATACAGTTAAAGATAAAAAAGATAATAATTTTAATATTAAAAATACTTGTGAAAATCTTTTAGAAGAATTTATTTCAATTAAAAAGCCAACACGAGATATGATGTTAAAATTAATTGAGAAAATTGAAATTCATAAAGATAAAGAAATAGATATGTACTTCAACTTTAAGGAGTTGAACTTATTATAACCCTTTCATCATCCATTTGGACTACAAGCAGAAGGACTGCCTATGATGATAACATTAGTACTATCATCTAATATGAAGAGAATGATAAAAAACAATGTTTTAGTTAGAAAATTAGTTGGAATTGAAACTGCTGGTTCAATGGATATATTATTTACTGATAAAACTGGTACATTAACAGAAGGAAAATTAAAAGTAGTATCTTTAGTAGATTCTGTTGGAAATACATATAATGATTTTAAGGCTATTTGTAATAATGAAATACTATATCAGTCATTAATTTATAATAATGATTCTTTTATAAATAATAACATCCCAGAAGGCGGTAATATTACTGATCAAGCAATATTATCTTTTACAAAAACTGATGATAGAACAAAATACAAAATTTTAAAAAATATGTACTTTACCAGTGAAAAAAAATATTCTATGGTTATGACTAACCATAATAATACTACCTTCATTAAAGGATCTTTTGAAATACTAATTGATAATGCATCATACTATTTGGAAAATAATAAAAAAAGGGTTTTAATAGATAAAGAAAAGTATATTAAGGAAATAAAAGAATATAATAAACTTGGCTATAGAACATTGGGTATATCAATTAATAACAAATATTCGATTGAAAATAATACTTTTATAGGATATATATTAATTAAGGATAACATTAGAAGTAGTGCATATAAAGCAGTAGAAAATTTACGTGATGCGGGAATTCAAATTGTAATGGTTACTGGAGATTCTAAAGAAACCGCTATTAATGTTGCTAACAATTTAAAAATACTTAATAACAATAAAGATGTGGTGTTATCAAGTGGTGAATTTAATTTATTAAGTGATATTGAGATTAAAAAAATATTAAAAAATCTTAAGGTGTTGTACAGATGTTTGCCGCAAGATAAAAATAGATTAGTTAAGATTTCCCAAGAAAATGATTATATTGTTGGAATGACCGGGGATGGAGTAAACGATGCCCCTGCTCTTAAAAGGGCAGATGTTGGTTTCTCAATGGGAAGTGGAACTGAAATAGCAAAAGAAACAAGTGATATAGTGATTTTAGATGATAATATTAGTTCAATATGTACTGCAGTATTATATGGTAGAACAATATTTAAAAGTATAAGAAAATTTATTGTGTTTCAATTAACTGCTAATTTGTGTGCTGTTCTATTAAGCATATTTAGTCCAATTATAGGAATAATTACACCTATAACAGTTATACAAATGTTATGGATTAATATGGTAATTGATACTTTTGCTGGAATTGCTTTTGCATTTGAACCGCCATTAATTGAATATATGAAAGAAAAACCAAAAAAAAGAAACGAATCAATCTTAAATAAATATATGATAAATCAAATAATATGTAATGGAATGTTTTCTTTTGCAATATGCATTTGGTTTTTAAAATCAAAGTTTATTGGTAATATTTTTATGACAGAGATAACAGATAGATATTTATATTCAGCATTTTTTGGCCTTTTTATATTTATATCAGTATTTAACGCATTTAATTCAAGAACATATAGAATAAATGTTTTTTCAAATATATTAAAGAATAAAGTTTTTTTGTTAGTTCTTTTATTTATATCGTTTATTCAAATAATATTAATATATTATGGTGGAGAATTATTTAGAACAACAGGGATTACTATTATAGAATTTGAAATTATGATACTTACATCTAGCTTAATAATCCCTTTTGATATTTTAAGAAAAATTATAATGAAAAAGAAAAATATTATAAGAAATATTTAATTCTTTTTTGTCTTTTTCTTAAGCAACATTGCACTTCTATTATACTCTTCTTCAAATAATCTTGTATCAAACTCTCTCATATTAAAATACCTAATTATTTCATCCAAATTATCATCATTAAAGTTGATGTCTTTAAAATGATATTTATGTAACAAATATTGATCAAAAGTATCTCCATATTTTCTAAGAGGTGATGATGCTTGACAATATTCATCTATAAGCAAACCATAATGAAATCTTGGGGTTATACTATAGTATCCTTCCAAAAATATACTATTTATTATTCTCTCGGATTCGCTATCAAGTTCAATCTTATGTTCGTCAAATAATTCTGGAAAATATGATTTATCCTGTGTTCTATAAACGAAAGGTATATTGTTAGTTTTTGAATTCATTGCTAGTAACATGTTATAAAGAATTGAAAATTCTCCAACTATCATATGACTTTTTGTTTCATATAATCTTTTATATATTTTACTTTTTTCTTTTGAACTCCAATATTTTTCCTTTCCTTTAGATTTAATTCTTAATGCACTTGCTAAATCGAATAATTGTTCTAAGTTCTTTTGCAATTCGTGTGAAGATTTATGATCTAAAATATTATCAACACCGAAATAAGTTAAATTTTCTGAAACAATAATGGAACCTTTTCTTATACTGTAATCAATAATATCACCAGAATCACTTAATATAACGTCTAAAATAATTGCATTTCTTTCTTTTGATTCATTTAATGACATTTTATCTAAAGTACTTTTTGGAAAAATTGTTATATTTCTATCTTTTAAATATGAACTTTTAAATATCATCATTGCTTGTTTATCTAAAATGCTACCATAAGGGATATTGCCCCCAACATCAGCAATATATATACTTACTATATATTTACTACCATCTTTTCTAATTCTTATTGCATCGTCTTTTGAATGTGTTTTAAATCCGTCTATAGTAATAATGCTTTCATCTTTAATTATTGTTGAACTAGGAACTATTATTTGTTTATTAAAGTAACTTTTTTCTTTATCATATTTTGTTAATATATCGGTAGTGCTTAAAAATCTTTTATCACCAAATAAAATATTATATATTTCATTTGTAATCATATCGTCGGGAAGAGACTTAATAGTTTTGATATATTTATCTTTTTTTATTTTAGTATTATAAAATAATTTAAGCAAGGTGATATAATAGTTTATTAAATATGATTCGTTTTTGTATGCATCAATCGCCCTGTAAAAAACATAATCAAATAATAAAGAATCATTATAGAAAATACAATTCTTATTCAAAGAAATGATTTTTTTAATTATTTCAACATCTTCTTGATTGTTAATAATTTCAATAATAATATTTATAATTTCAATATCATATGTTTGTTTCCTTAATACAATTTCATCTAATTTATTACACGATGTTCTTATTGTTTCACTTTTGTTGCTCTTTAAATAACTTAATAAAATAATTCTAGCCTTTTTAATTCTATTTCTATTTATTTCAACTTCATCTTCTGTAAGTTGTGCGTATGAAAAAATAAAACATAGTGCATTAATTGTTTTTGATATGACTATTTCATTCTCTTTGATATCATCAGTAGTAAAAATGATTTTAAACAACTCTCTTATAAATATATTAGTAGTTATTTTGTTATCTTTTAAAAAATCGTCAATATTTTTTTTGTTAATGTTTTCAAATGTTATAAATTTTTTATATAGTAACATATCCATATTATATTTCCCCATAAATATATTATCATAAATTTGTTTTAAAAAATAGCATATAAATGGTATAATTTATATATGGATGGTTATTATGTATAGATTTAAAAAAATTTTAATTGTAATTATAACTATAATATATCTGTTATTAAGTTTAATAGAGTTATCTAAATATTTATTTATAGGATCAAATATATATGGTGTATTATATTTAATATTTACATTGTTTATTATTTTTCTTTTGATACCTGTTGCATATAATTATAAAAGACATTATTCGAAGGAAAGATTAAGTAAAATATTGATAATTGATTTAGTTGGATTGTTTACGTCATTTGTTTTATTTAAAATTACTAATTCAATATTTCCCTATGTTGATTCATCCGCTTTAATGGTTAATAAGATTTTTGTGATTAAAAATATTTTGAAACCAATTTTATATTTTATTTTATTTTTATTGTTTGTTATTGATTCTAAAACATTTAAAAAGTTATTAAATATTAAAAATGGTTGACTTTTTAATGAAAATATGATATAATCTACGTGCAATTGTTGATAGGGTATAAGGCTTGGAAAAGTAATATTTATTGACATATGATAACGATTGTGGTATAATATATGCTATATTTACAAAGGGGGTAAATAATATGAATCGTGAAGACTTAGAAAAATTAAAAAATGTAGGTCCAGTTGTATCTGCATTAAGAGAAAAAATTAAGAGTGCTTCTTTGAGTGATAGTTATGATGAAGTACTATTAGCTGAATTAGAACAAGAATATAATAGACAATATGAAGAGTATAGTTCTCTATTAGTAATGTTTAATAAGTCAACTTCAAATGAAGATAAACAATTAATAGTTGACAAAGCACAAATTATAGTTAATAACTTAAATTATTTAGATAATGCAATCTATAGCGAAAAGGCTAAAGCTACAAAGGCTGCTAAAGCCACTGGGGCTGTTGTTGGTTCCACTGTATCTACAGAAAAGGAAAGTAAATCAAATGGATTTGCTACTGCTGGTAAAATAGCTATTGGAGTTGCAATTGCTGGATTATTACTATTTGGTGCTGAAAAATGTAATATTGTTGATTTTTCTTTAGCAAACAATAATCCTACTCCATCTATTGGACAAACTGAGAGTGTTGCTGAAACTGAAGAAAAAGTTGAAGAATTGGTAACTGAAGAAAAGGATGAGTTTGTTGATGCATCTAATGAAGAACAAATTCATGAACAAGCTCAAATAATATATGACCAATATATAAATATTGAAAGTATACCAGAAGCTACTAAAAATGTATTAAGTGTTGAAGTTATTGAAAACATGTTAAGAATGTCTAATGGTGAGTTTGCACTTGATAACGGAGAAGTTGATTACATTCCTGGAGATGCTACTGGAATATGTGATATATCAAATGATATAAATACATATTACAATGCTACATCATTTGTACAGTATGGTACTAATTTAGAATATAAACCATGTGCTGTTTTCTTTGAAAGTGGTACACTTGCTAGAACTATTGCTGAAAAGCAAGATGAATTAATGTCAAAAATTTATGAAGACATTAGAAAAAATGATATTAAAGCTTTTCAAGAAGATTCAGTTATTTGGGGTGAATTTGTAAGAGATACATTTATATATAATGATTCTACTGGTGAAGTAATCAGTATATGGCAAGTTGATCCTGAACAAGCATATCAATTAGCAAAATCAATTACATCTCCTTATGGATGTTCTATTATGGAGTATGCAATAGGAGTAAATTTAGCTTCTAGAGATGGAAATGCTGATACGTTTGGTAATACATTTGGTATATGTATTCCATACTGCTATGATGAACATAATGAACTTCAATATGTTCCATTATCTCAATTGATATACGATATTAATGAAACACCAATGAATGACTTAGCTGCTAGAGCTGGAGAACTAGATGAATGGAAAGAAAATAATGATCCAATTATGGTTCAACTTGGTTTAAACAATATGTCAAAATTGGATGCAATATATAATAACGAATATGGTCAATCAAGAAGTTTAAAGTAATAGAAGGGGGAAATTAAAATGTATAGTAATGAAAGAGGTTCAAGATTTAGTATAATAGATCTTGTAGTTAAAATTATATTCTTTATATTATTTGTACTTGTATTATTGTGGTTATTTCCAAAAGTTCCTAATATGACACCATTCTATAGCAATGTATTTAGAGAAAACATTAGTTATATGCAAGATGCTGGAGAAGCATACTTTACTACAGAAAAGATGCCTACAGAAATAGGAAAAGAAGTAAAAATTACATTAGCGGAAATGTATGAGAAAAACTTGATATTACCATTTGTTGATGAAGATGGTAATAGTTGTAATCAATATGATTCTTATGTAAGTGTTACTAAAGATGGAGATAGTTTATGGTCATTAAAAACAAACCTAGTATGTAATAATGAAACAGACTTCGTAATAAAAGTATTAGGTTGTCATAATTATTGTTTAAATGATTCATGTGCTAAAACATGTCATAAAGAGATAATTACTCAATATCAATATAGAAAAGCTATAACAAATACTATTACATCTTATAGTTGTCCAAGTGGATATACAAAAGATGGTAGTTATTGTTATAAGAATGTTATTAAAGACACTAAAACTGCAGCTGTCACTACAGTAACAAATCAAGTACTTACTATGGACGCAAAATTAATTACAGAAGAAGGAAAAACATTACAATTAGATGTTATTAAAACTAAAAATGATGATACTAATAAGATTATATATGATGATGTAGTTGTTACTGTTACTGAAGGTACCACTACTCAAGTTCCATATGATTGTTCAGAAACTGAAACTAAAAGAACTTGTACAACTACATATAAAACAGAAAGTTATAGTTGCAATTGTACAACACATACAGTTAATTTTAAAGACGTTGTAACTTGTAGTACTTGTACTAGAAGTATTCCTGTAGAAAGTTGTTCTAATGAAACTGTTACTGTTCCAAAGACATGTTATAAAACTGTAACAACTGAAGGAACTAAAAAATATAGTTGTCCTTCTAAGTCAACTGAGTCTTCTGGTTCAGGAACTTCATTAAAATGTTGGCATACAGAAAAAGTTGATAATGGATACTCATATAGTTGTCCATTAGAAGCAACAAATTTCACTGGCAGCGGAGAAACATTAAAATGTTATAAAGTTACAAGTGCTAAAAAATATTATGTATGTACTGATACTTCATATACACTTGATGGAAAGGTTTGTAAGAAAACTATAGTTGGTACTTCTACTGAATATAAGTGTGACGGTGGTTATGTATTAGAAGGTACTGTATGTAATAAATATGAAACAATAAAGGAAAAAGCAAATTCTTCAACATCACAAAATACATCTTATAAATATACATGGAGTGATAAAACTAGTTTATCTGGTTGGACAAAAACTGGCAAAACTAGAACTGTTGAAGGTGAAGAAGTTTGTGAATAAGAGATGAATAATCTCTTTTTTCTTGCGTTTTTTTGTAATTTATTTTAAAATGTTAATAGAGGTGTTAAATATGGCTGATAAAAGCAAAAGTAATGTTAAAAAGGGGAATAAAAAGAAAGTTAATGTTTCTACTTCAAAAACAAATAAAGTGGGAATAGTTAAAAAGGTTGAGGAAGTTAAAAGAGAAAAAGCGCTAAAACCTAAAAAAAGTTTTAAAGATTTTTTAAAAAATAATAAAGGATTGTTAATTGTTCTAGGAATTGTGGCTTTATTAGTATTAATGACTATACTAGTGGAAGGAAATGATGAACCAAAAACTGAAATTGATTATTCTACGCTTGGTAGTGATGTTAGTTCTTGGTATTCTGATACACAATCTGATAAATATGTTATTACTGTAATAGCACTATCGTATTGTCATTATTGTGCTGACTATAAACCAATAATAACTGAAATAGCTAATAGAAACAATGTATCATTATACTGGTTTGAGATAGACACTATGTCTGAAGAGGATGCTCAAGCTTTACAATCAACATACAAATTAGAACAATATACTGGATCTAGTCCTTATACTGCCATAATTAAAGGTGGAGAGTTCGTCACAGATACTGTTGGATATATGCCTGAAGAAGATACAATAACATTTTTAACTGGTGCTGGAATGGATATAAACTAGGAAACTAGTTTTTTTTCTATAAATAATGTATAATTTATATAGGAGTTATTATGAAGAAAACATTATTAGTATCATTATTATTATCCTTATTTATTATACTATTTAAATTTTATTTTTCTGATTATATCATTGAGTATAAATTAAATAATCATAATATTTCTATAATTTATAAAAAGAGTAGATATTACTTTGAAATAGATAAAAAATATAACTTCGATTTATATGATCACAGATCATTTAGCAGGGAAAAAATAATTAACATTAAAGATATTAAAGGAGAAGATTTTGAATGTGTTTATCCAATAATTAAGAACACTAAAACTTATCCCTTGTGTTATAAAGACAATAGTTTTATTGAGTATACTCTTATTGATAGTGATTTATTAAATGAATATAAATCTGAAGAAATAATAGACGAAGTTTCAGATAATACTTTTAATTATTATTCAAACTTGGATAATAATACTTTTATAGCTCTTTGGAATTATAAAGGATATATTATTATGCATGGTGATAAGTATGAAAATATTGAATTGTTTTCAAATGATAGATATGATAATTCATTAAGCTACATGATTAATAACTATATATATATGCCTAATTATGATCAAGAATTCGAATTTAATAGTATAATTAAATTTGATATTACTAATGGTAAAAAAACGATTATTAATTTAGAATATACAATTGATTATGATTCCTATATAGTTGGCAGCATCAAGAATAATTTATATATATTTGATAATAAACATTCAATACTATATGAGATAAATGTTAAAAAAGGTAAAACAAATATTAAAGGAAGTAATGAAATCGGATATGTTAAATATGAAAACAAAGAATTTATATCTTGTAGCAAAAGTGAATATAAGGTGAATAAAATTACCTACAATAAGGATAATTCTATTTATGAATATAATTTCAATGAATATTTATATAAAAGTATTAATGATAATAAGAAGATAAGAATTATTATTAATAATAAAGACGTATTTATAATAAGTGAATACAAAAATGCTTTATATTATATATCTGAGGACTATTTGTATAAATACACCCCAGAATATGGTAATAATAAAATATTTTACTTTTTTGAACTTAATTTTAATAAAGATAATACAATATTTGTTTATAACAAATAAATATTTTATTCATATATTATTATAGGTGATAATATGTATGAATTTAGTTCTAAAAAGAATATAGAAAGTCCTTTTTATTCATATTATGAAATTAAAAAGGGGGACACTTTGTATAAAATATCAAAAGAGTTTAATGTAAATACTAAACTATTAGCCGAATTAAACGGATTAAATATTGAAGATTATATTTACCCAGATCAAACATTATTAATTCCAAAAAAGAATGTTAGTTATTATATTACTACTGAAGGTGATACATTATACACAGTAGCTAATATTTTTAATACTAATGATAAGGAATTAGTTAATCAAAATCAAACTATATATCTTTTACCAGGACAAATGATATATTATAAGAAATAGACTAAAATACTAGTCTTTTTTTATTTGACATGTTATAATTTTATAGTAGGAGAGTCATATATGATTATTAGAAAGCCTTATGCATTTTTAATAAAAAAGTTTAAATTAATACACGGAATTTTATCAGTATTAATACTTTATCTTATGATTTCAACATATTCTATTTTTTCATTTTATAATGATTATGCAGGCAATAGTTTTATATCAACAACTGATTTAGTTTCAACATATATCAATATTTTTATGTTTCTCATATGCATAATTGTTATAGTATGTTTGCTTGCTATTTATTATTTATTAGACAAAAAGAAAAAACCAAATAAAATTTATGTATTTGGAAGTATATTATATTGTTTATTGTTTATATTGTTTATTATAATGATTGTATTTTTTCAAAGCATAGAATATAATGATTTCTCTTATGAAAAAAGAAGGATAATTAGAGATATATTAGGATTGTTTTTAATGCCACAAGTAATTGTTTTTATAGTCTGTGTTTGCAGAACATTGGGATTTAATTTAAAAGAATTTGATTTTAAAAAAGATTTAAGAGATCTAGAAATTGATGAAAAAGATTATGAAGAAGTAGAATTAACACTTGGTAAGGACAATTATAAATATAAAAGAGCTTTAAGAAAATCGTTAAGATTATTCAAATATTTCATTTATGAAAACAAATTTTTTGTAACTATGATATGTTCAATATTCGCGTTGATTATGTCTTTAACGGTTTTTCTTAATTTAAGAATTTATAATATTCATTATGATGAAAAGCAAGAGTTTATTGCTAATTCAATCTTTTATACTGCTAATGGATCATATTTAGCATACAAAGATATTTATGGTAGTGTAATTACTAAAGACAAATATTATTTATTAATAAATATTACACTAAGAAATAAGTTGAATAGTGATATTGAAGTAAGTAGAAATACTTTTAGATTGAATATTGATGGTGAGCTTGTATTACCAAAGTTTACTTTTAAAGAACAATTTTTAGATGTTGGACAAACATTTACTGAATGCACATTAACTTCTGGAGAACAAAAAGATGTTGTTGTTGTTTTTGAATTAACAGAATCTCAAATTAAAAAGAAAGAATATATACTAAAGGTAAAAAATGCTAGCTATTTATCAGTTGCTAATCTCAAATCGGAATATGTTGATTTAGTAATTAAGCCTGAAAATATCAATAAAGACGAGGACACAATAACATACACTATTCCTAATAATATAGATTTAAGCAATACGATATTAGGAAACTCTAGCATTTATGTCAGTTTATTTGATATAGCAGATTCATTTAAAGAAAAATATGAGAATTGTTATAATGACTCATGTTCATCATATACTTATATTGTTAAACCAACAGGAAAGGGTAATGCTGTTTTAAAAATTAAATCTGAAGTTAATGTGGATAATACTAAATATATTAGTAAATATATTAAATATCCAAGTTGTTTTTATAAATATTTTTCCACTATAATCTATAGAAATGAAGGAGAAACAAAAAAAATAAAAACTAATATAATTGAATCTACATATGGAACAGATAAATATACTTATATTGAAGTTCCTGAAAAAATAGTTTATTCTGATCAAATACGAGTTTTAATTGATATTAGGGGTGTAAAATATAACTTAATATTGAAATAATGCAATTTATTTGATATAATAGATTGCATCAAGTGGAGCCATAGCCAAGTGGTAAGGCACAGGTCTGCAACACCTCCATCGCCAGTTCAAATCTGGCTGGCTCCTCCAAATTATGACTGTAAAGTACCGAAAACATTTAATCGGTATTTTTTTATTCTCATTGCTTTTTCTATTACCTTACTAAAATTATCCCATTTTCTATATTCTATTAACGGCAGTAATTTTGTAATGCGTTACACATATTATATTGACAAATTTCTAATAATTCTCTTATAATGTTGCAAAAATTTAATTTTTATGATATT
>CAZJEW010000028.1:0-14677 GCA_964545285.1 uncultured Clostridium sp. | reverse complement strand
ATAGAAATATTTAATATTTTAATTATTTATATAATGTTTTTAAATTTTTCTCTATTTTTTATTGTAGAATTTTGAAGTAGGGAAGATGCTCTTAATAATGTTACCGGACCATGTTTAGTATATATTTTATCCAAAGTGTCTGTATATTTTTTTGTTTTATTGTTATTATCAAATAAACTTAGTTGTGTACTTCTTTTTGCAATTAAATCAGAAAAATGAATGCTTATTTTTCTTATAGGCAAATCTTCAATATTTGATTCATATATATACTTTAATACATCTAGTATTATATTAATGTCATCTGTTTTATCTATTGATATTGAGTCATGAAATCCTTTGTTTAATTCCTTTGAATACTTTATTCCAAAAGTAATTCTCCCTGTTAATTTATTGGAGTTTCGTAATTTTCTACATAGCATATCATTCATTTCTATTGCTATTAAAAAAGCTTCATTTCTAGTATAATCTCTCATCAATATTTGACTCAAACTCATTGATTTTTCTTTTTCTCGTCTGTTTTCTTCTTGTACACTTTTAAAATCTATACCATTTGCTTTACACCATAAATCATTTCCTGCAACTATTCCGAATCTTTTTATATAAAATGTTCTTTGATATTTAAATATATCTTTTAATTTATGTATTCCTAAATCATTAAGATGTTTTTCATAATTTTTTCCTATACCACATATTTTTGAAAGTGGTGTTATTTCTTGTAATTTTGTTTTAACATCTTCGTATGTCCATTTTGATATAAAATTTTTATTATGTTTTGCTTCTGTATCCATTGCTACTTTTGCTAAAAACATATTTGGACCAATACCACAAGTAGAAGTAAGACCTGTTTTATTTTTAATTGTTTTCATTATAAGAAGCGCTAATTCATAGTCAGTTTTATTATAGTATTTTAAATAATTTGTTACATCCATGAACACTTCATCTATTGAAAATACCAATATATCTTCCTCACTAATATATTCTTTGTATATATTTAATACTTTATAACTCATTTCTTCATATAAACGCATTCTAGGCTTAGCAAATATTATTTTAATGTTCTTAGGTAATGTGAATACTCTGCTTCTTGATTCAACTCCTAAACTTCTTAAATATGGTGTGGCAGCTAATGTCATAGCACCATTACCACGAGATATATCTGCAACTACTAATGGTGTAGTAAATGGATCTAGTCCCATATTAATACATTCACATGAAGCAAAAAAACTTTTTAAATCAATACAAATGATATTTCTATTCATACAAACACCTTTTCGTAATTATTGTATCATATTAAAATAACTTGTCAATACGCAAACAAATAAAAAGAAGTATTTATTTACTTCTTGATTTAATTTCTTGGTTTGAATTGTAAAATTATTCCTTTAGGAGTAGGTTCACAATTCAATCTATTTTTAATTATTTCAATATAATGTTTCTTTGAACTATCATATATTCTAGGATTACTATTGTATGCATTTAATATATGTTCAAGAGTTACTTCATCACTATTTTCAAAATTAGCAACTGCATATGCTCTTTTTATAATATTAATTAATAATCTAGGATTGTTTTCTCTATCTTGATAATGTCTACAACTTTTTTTAGTTGCTTCAATTAATAAATTAATTAATATGGACTTATGAGCTTCATCCATTTTTAATGTAGGCGTATCTTCTAAGTTATTATATGCTTCAATTAAATCATGAATTATTTCAAACAATACACTATCAATTGGTTCACTGATTTTTACTTTTTCAAATCTCGATTTAAATGCAGTATCAGGTTCTATATATTCATCATATTCTTCATCAGTAGTGGTTCCAATTATTCTTACATCACCAAAATCTAAATATTGTTTTAATATTTGAGCAACGCTATTATCGTCTCCTTCACTTTTACCAGCACCCATAGCTCTATGCATTTCTTCAATACATATTATAATGTTTTTATTTCCTTTAGCTTCATCTAATATACTTTTTAATTTTTCTTCTAAAGAACCAACATATTTAGTACCTGCTACACAAGTTGTAATATCTAAATTAATGATCTTAATATCTTTCAATTTTGAATTTATTAAACCATTTTGTATTCTATAACACAAACCTTTTATTAATGAACTTTTACCACTACCACCAGGACCGGTTATTATAATAGATCTATCTTTTTCAGGATAAAGCAGTATTGTTTCAAGTTCATCTAATTCTTTATCTCTTCCAATAGCAGGATTTTTAATAAAAGGTTGATTTGTAATATCATTTCCAAATCTATTTAATGCACCAGTTGAAGGAACATTACTTAAACTGTTTTCTTCTTCATTACTTAAAAACATATCTTCTTTATAGCAATGAAAAGTTTCGCTTTCTTCAAATCCTGGATTTTGAATTGTAAATCCTACTATACTGGCATTAGTTATACTTTCATAGAAATCATCAAACACTTCCTTAGAGATATATCTATCATTTATTCTTAAGATTCTAGCTTGATCATATATTTTTATTGAATGTCTTTCATTATCCATTACATCTACTTCTTTATAAAGTTGTCCATTATTTAAAGATAAGAATGCTTCACCATTATCATATGTTATTATAAAATCTCCAACAGTAATTACTTTAATATTATTATCACTTTTAGAAGTATTATGTTTTTTAGAGTATTGCTTATTTAATTTAGCCATATAATCTTGAAAATCACAAAACGCTGGTATAGATAGTATATGTTCATTACATTCAATTTGAGAATATAATAAATCTTCTATTATATCTATATCATATTTAAATAATATGTAATCTAATATAAATGCTGGAGTTATCTCATCTACAGATATTTCTTCACTTATACCGGCATTGTAATTAAGTTTTCCAATAATATCATTAAATAGTAATGGTAATTCAAGTTCATCAAAGCAAATTGCTTCAGTAGCATCATCATAATATTTTATATCTTTCTTTGCAAACTTTGTAATATCTTTAATTGCTATTCCATTAGCTTCAAATAAATCTCTAATTTCATTGTCAAAAGATAATGCTCCTAAAAAGAAAGCTATAATGATTTTATCGTCTTTATATTCTATATTAAAATCAATAATATTATCATTATCATCTTTTAACTTTAAGGTGATATTATTTTCACAAAGATAATCTAACCAAGAAAAGACGCAAGTAAGATATTTTTTTGTTTCTTCATTTAAACATCTATATATATCTATATTATTAAGCACATTCATAAATCCCTCACTTTTAATTATTTATATTACATATAATAATTTAAATTGTCAATGTTTTTCATTGACATATTTAAATAAAAGTAGTAATATTAATGTATTATTTTTTTAAAAGGTAGGTAGTATGAGTAGGTCCGTTATATCAAAAATTAATAGTATAATTTGTATTAGATATAATACTTATTTAATGATGCCTTTTGAAGAAAATAAACAGTATGCGTTTTAAGAATGCTTACTGTTTTTATTTAGGAGGGTATCATGATAACTATTGATGACTTATTAAAAAATGTTGCAACCTATAATATTAGTGAAGTTTCTAAAGTGAGAAAAGCTTATGATTTTGCTAAAGAAAAACATAATGGGCAATATAGACAAAGTGGTGAAGAATATATTTCTCATCCTGTTAATGTTGCATTTATATTATCCGAAATGCATGCTGATAGAGATACCCTTATTGCAGCTTTACTTCATGATACTTTAGAAGATACAAAAACAACAAAAGAAGAAATAGCTGAAAATTTTGGTGAAGATGTTGCTAATCTAGTAGATGGTGTCACTAAAATAAGTAAATTAAATTTTAGTAGCAGAAGAGATGAAGAAGCAGCTAATATGAAAAAGATAATCACAAGTATTACTAAAGATGTAAGAATAATTATAATTAAACTTGCCGATAGATTACACAATATGAGAACAATATCTCCAAAATCAAAAGAAAAGAAAGAAGAAAACGCACTAGAAACCATTCAATTATATGTGCCCCTTGCATATTTAATCGGAGCTTATAGGATAAAAAATGAACTTGAAGATATATCATTTAGTATTCTTATGCCTGAAAAATACAAAGAATATGGTGATATATTAGAAAAATTTAGAATTGAAAGTGAAGAGTGTGTTAAAGAGATGTTATCTACTTTAAATACTATATTAAGTGATAATGGCATTCCTCATGAAATGAAAATGAGAACTAAAAATATATATGGTGTATATAAAGCATTAAAAAAAGACAATAAATTATACGATATACATGATTTATTAGCATTAAAAATAATGGTTGACGATATTAAAAATTGTTATATGACATTATGTTTAATTCATAGTAAATATAGACCAATAAATGATAAATTCAAAGATTTTATTTGGTATCCTAAAACGAATAGATATCAAAGTTTACATACTACAGTTTTTGGCCCTAATGAAAGATTAGTTCAAACTCAAATTAGAACATTTGATATGGATAAAGTAGCTTCTTTTGGATTGACTTCTTATTGGGATATTAACAAGGGATTAGCAAGAGAAAAAATGCAAGAAGATTTATCAAGTGAATACCAATTTTACGATTCAATTGTTGAAATAGGAAAATTTTGTACAAGTGATATTGATTTTCAATCACAAGCCACAAACGAATTATTAAATGATAAAATATATGTATATGATTCACAAGGTAATAGATATGAACTTCCTAAAGGAGCAACTCTAATTGATTTAGCTTATAAAGTGGGTCCAAACATTGGTAATATCACAATAGGTGGTATGATTAATGGTAATTTGGTTGGAGTTGGTTATAAACTTAAATGCAATGAAATAGTAAGAGTGTTAGTAGATAATTTATCATATGGTCCTAGACCTGAATTATTAGAAGTTGCTCAAACTGCATATGCTAGAAGAATGATACAAAAAAATTCTCAAAAAAAATAATTCTTTTATTCGAAACAATTTGCAATAAGACAAACTTTATTATATAATAAATTATATGAAAGATAGATATTTAAAGTTTTGTGCTTTTTTAATTTTTATGCTTTTGTGTCCAATTATAGTAGACGCAGTATTTTACGTAGATAATACCAATGCCATTGAAGAAACAAATAAGTATATTGAAAACTTTGATGATAGAGAAGTATACTTAGTATTTGGAAGTTATGCTAAATACTGTTTTAATGGTGATGGTATATGTTTAGATAATAATTATACTTCTGGGGGTTTAATAAATCTTGAAGAGTTTAAAATAATGGGTAAAAAAGAATCTTTTGTATTTAATGCATGAGATTTTTGGACAATGACAAAATATGATGCATTGTCTACTTATATTATAACAAATAATGTTGATGGATTTGAAAGCAAAAATA
Source organism: uncultured Clostridium sp. (assembly GCA_964545285.1). Taxonomy (GTDB): domain Bacteria; phylum Bacillota_I; class Bacilli_A; order RF39; family UBA660; genus CAG-1000. The sequence continues at coordinate 9,331 of CAZJEW010000028.1, read as the reverse complement.
ATATTGATACTGCGGGAATTAGAATTGTTGAAATAGTAAAGCCTAATATAAGCTTAATAGGTTCGGGAACTCAAAGTGATCCATGGATGTTTACAAAGGAGAGAACTCAACCAATAATAACATTGAGTTCTAATTCAAATACAACATATGCTAAAAGTCAAAGTGTTGTTGTAACAGTAAGTGATAATGGAAGTGGATTAGAAGTAAATCAAAAACTTAAATATGGTTGGAGCGAAAGCAAAACAATAGAACCAAGTTCATATACGAATGTAGTTCTTGATAATAATAGTGGTGATGAAAGTGCAATATTTACAATATCAAATAGTAGTTTAACAGGAAAATATTATTTATGGGTAGTACCTGATACAAACGTATGTGATTTATATAGTAATTGTAATACAACACCAGTTATATCAACAGGTTTATTCTATTTTGATAATACAGCACCAACTTGTAATATAGAAGCGCAAAGTATAGTTGCATATTTTACTACTGATAATATTAAAATAACAATATCAAGCAGTGATGGAGAAAGTGGATTAGCAAGTACAAATGCATATGGTTATAAGTATGGTAGTCAAATTGATTATACTTTATCATCAAATAGTTCTTACACATTTTATAACATTACAAGAGGAGCGTATACAGCATATGGATATGTTGTTTATAAACTAGGCAACTATGATACTTGTTCTATAAGTGTAACTAATACATATCAAGTATTAACTGATGTAATACTAAGAGATAACACAGCATATGCAGATAATGTAAGCAGTCCATGTGTAACAAGTCCAACAGGAATAAATTTTGCAAACATAAGTAGTGATACAAATGGAAAAGGACTTTATTACACAACAGACACTTCGAAAACAGAAAATGGAACAAGAGTATATTATTATAGAGGAGCTGTAGAAAACAACTATGTAATATTTGCAAATAAATGTTGGAAGATAATTCGTACAAATGAAGATGGAAGTGTAAAATTATTTTACTGGGGAGAACCTCTAAATAATACATGCTCAACAACTGCGATAGTCCCAACATCATTTGAAAATATTAGATTTAATTCAACGTATGGAGATAATGCATATGTGGGATATATGATGGGAATAGCTAATGAATGTAGTGGAAGTATACAATGCGCAGGAACAACAAGAACGGCAACCATAGCCCAAGCACATACAAATACATATAGTAGTATAATTAAAACAGCGATAGATAGTTGGTATCAAACAAACATAAATAATCAGGGAACAAATGTAACAAATTTGATAGCTAATACAATATATTGTAATGATAGAAGCGTAACTTCAGGAAATGGATTTGGCGCATCAGAAACTGATTATGGAGCAAAAACTAGACTAAATCTAAATGCAAATCCCCAATATAAATGTCAGCAAAGTAGTGATAAGTTCTCATTGAGTGTAGCATCAGGAGGAACTTTAGGATTTGGAAATAATGCATTAACATATCCAGTAGGACTAATTACTGCAGATGAAGTATCTTATGCTGGTGGAACTCTTGACGAAAATAATTCATATTACTTATATACAAATGGCTATTATTGGACAATGAGCCCATCTACCTTTGTTTTCGAGTGGGCATCCATTTGTAGTATAAATTCTCATGGAAGTTTAAGTATGGGAACCCGTGTTGACAATTACTATGGTTTTAATGCTTACCCTTCAATATCGCTTATATATAATGCTTATGTAATAAGTGGAACTGGAGTTAATACGGAACCTTACTTTATCAAAACAAATTAATTCTATTCTAAAAAAATGATATTTTTAATTAACACATTAGTATGTGTTAATTTTTTAATGATTATTATGTTAACCAAAAAAGGTTGACAATATACGAAACATGTGTTATTTTATATATGAATTCAATCAAAAGAAAGGAGTGGGAATATGACAAAATATAAAAAAAGAATTCAAACAATGAAATGCATAAGTAATTATTTATATGGGATAATTCCCACATACTATTAAGATAAATTAAATACCTTGATTTTTAAAATAGTTGCTTGTGTAACTATTTTTTAATGAAAGGAGGATCTTTTATGAAAGACCTTAAATATTTTAAAGTATTATTTAGATATTTTAAAAAAGACAAATTTAAATTATTTATATTTATTTTTCTTACATCACTTATATGTTTTCAACAAATGTTATATCCTATATTTTATAGTAAAGCTCTAACATTTTTAAGCAATAAAGATTGGAGTAATTTTTTAATATTCTTTCTTATTTGGGAAGGAATGGCAGTTTTAATAAATATAATATTTACATATCCAAAAGATTATTGTTATAACTATTTAGAAGCTAAATTCATGAATTTAGCCAGCAAAGAATTATTTAAAAAAATTATTAATCTTCCTGAAATTGCTTTTGAAGAAAAGAGTGTAGGTGAATTATCTAACAGAATATACAATGATCCGGATAAGATTATTGATACTTTAGGAAGACTTATTAAAATGATTTCAAGATTAGTTGCTGCTAGTATAGTTGTATTCATATCTTATAAGGTATCTTATATTGTTACTATAGAATTAGTTATATTTGTAATAGTAATATATTTACTTTCAAATGTATATTATCCTAAAATAGAAAAGAATCAAGAAGATATTAAGAAATTAAATGATAGTCATGTTAAAGAAACATTTCAAATACTAAATGGAATAAGAGAAGTAAAAGCTTTGGGTATTAAATCTAAAGTATATGAAATAGTTAAAAATAATGTAGAAAATTTATTTACAAAACAAAAAGAACAAAGAAAAACTGAATATATGTATAATTATTTAATACTTTTAGCATATTTAATATTTGAAACTATTACATTAGGTACTGTAGCATATTTATTCTTTATTGGAAATGTAACATTCGAAATATTTATTATGATGGAAATGTATATATGGAGAATAGATGATGCTGTAGAAAGCATTAGTGATTTTGGTATTAATTATAAGAAAGTAATTGTTTCTTTAAAAAGAATGGATGAAATAGTTAATAATAGATTATATAATGATGAAATATATGGAACTAAATCTTTATTTTCTAAAGGTAATATTAGTTTTAATAATATTAAATTTTGTTATACAAATAAGGATTATCCTGTATTAAATAATCTTAATTTAAATATAATTCCTAATAAGAAAATAGCTATAGTAGGAAAATCAGGTCAAGGGAAAAGTACCTTATTTAATCTATTACTTAGATATTTTGATAATTATGATGGTGATATTTGTATTGATAATATTAATATAAAAGATTTAACGGAAGAATCCCTTAGAAATAATATATCTATTATTAGACAAAATCCATATATATTTAATAAAACAATTAAAGAAAATTTTGAAATGGTTTATCCAAATATTGAATTGAAAGATATTAAGTCTGCATGTAAAAAAGCATGTATTGATGATTACATTGAATCTTTACCTAATAAATATAATACATTAATAGGTGAAGGTGGTGTTAATTTAAGTGGTGGACAAAAGCAAAGATTAGCTATTGCTAGAACATTAATTAAGAATACTAAAATTATATTATTTGATGAAGCTACAAGTGCTTTAGATAATGAAAGTCAAGAATATATTAAAAGAACAATAGATAATTTAGTTAAAGATCATACTATAATAATTGTTGCTCATAGATTGTCAACAATTATGGATGCTGATATAATATACATAATAGATGAAGGAAAAGTACTTGATAAAGGAAATCATAATGAACTTATGAACAGATGTAAACTTTATAAAAATTTATATAATCCTGAAACAGCTATTGTATAATAAAGGAAGTGATAAATATGGAAACAGTAATTAAAGTAAAAAATTTAAAAAAGAAATTTAAAGTTAAAATAAAAGAAGCAGGTTTTAAGGGTAGCATTAAATCTATTTTTAAACCTAAATATAAAACTATTAATGCTGTTAAAGGAATAAATTTTGAAATAGAAAAAGGAGAATTGATAGCTTTTATTGGACCTAATGGAGCAGGAAAATCTACTACTATTAAAATGCTTACAGGTATATTATATCCTGATAGTGGAAGTATTAGCGTTCTTGGAATAGATCCTACTAAAAATAGAAAAGCTCTTTCTTATAAGATAGGTACTGTGTTCGGCCAAAAAGAACAATTATGGATGCATTTACCTCCATATGATAATTTTAAATTTTTTGGTACTATTTATGATTTAGAAGATTCTGTTATAGAAAAAAGGATAGAAGAGTTAAATGTAATTTTAGAACTTAATGAAATAATGTATACACCAGTTAAGAATCTATCATTAGGTCAAAGAATTAAATGTGAAATAGCTTGTTCATTAATACATAAACCAGATATATTATTTTTAGATGAGCCTACTATAGGTTTAGATCCAGTTGTTAAAGAAAATATTAGAACTTTAATTAAAAGATTAAATAAAGAATATAAAACAACAGTTTTTTTAACTAGCCATGATGTAGGTGATATAGAAAAATTATGTAAAAGAGTAATAATTATTAATAATGGTGAAATGGTTATGGATGAAAGCATGGATCATTTAAAATATAATTATATGGATAAAAAAATAATTGAAGTTAAAATGACTGAAAAAGTTAATTTAGATGATATAAATGGCATTAAAATATTAAAAGATAAAGGGTATAATTTAAAACTTGAAATAGATACTAATAAGAAAACTGTAATGGATGCATTAAATTTATTAGATACTTCTAAAATAGTGGATATAAATATATCTAATACACCTTTGGAAGATATAATATCTTCTATATATAAGGATGTGAAGAAATGAAAAAGTATCTATTTATAACTAAAATGGTTATATTAGAGAAGATGCAATATGTATTTAATATGTTAGGTAGTTTAATATCATATGCAATATTAATATTTATATTTCTAAACTTATGGAAATATATGTATTCTGATACAGATTTAATCGCTGGATATTCATTAAAACAGATGTCGTGGTATTTAGCTATTACTGAAATAACTTGGTTTGCTATAAGACCAAAAAAGATGAGAAGAGAATTAACTGAAGATATTAAAAGTGGTAAAATAGCTTATAACATTAATAAACCTTTTCATTATATATGGTATTTATTAAGTAAATATGTTGGTGAAACAATAGTATCTATTGTTGTATATGGTATTTCAGGCATAATCATTAGTTTGATTATTATAGGTATTCCAGATTTCTTTACTTTAGAAAGTATACCTTTCATATTAGTATCTTTAATTCTTTCTTCATTAGTAACTGCATTATTATATATTTTAATATCATTACTAGCATTTTGGGTAGAAGATAATGATCCTTTCTTTTGGATTTATGAAAAATTTGTACTTATAGTTGGTATAATGTTTCCAATAGAATTATTCCCATCTTATCTTCAACCTATTATCAAGTATAGTCCTATTTATAGTACTACATATGCACCAACTAAAATGTTTGTTGATTTTAGTGTTGAAGAATTTTTAAATATAATTGTATTTCAAATAGGATATTTATTAATACTAGGAATATTATGTTTTTTAGTATATGGAAAGGGAGTGAAAAGATTAAGTGTTAACGGAGGTTAAGAAGCATATTAAATTAATATTTATGTGCTTCAAATATAATTTATTAAGAGCTATGGATAATAAAATATCTTTTGTTAGTCAAATAATAGGTATGATTTTTAATAATGCTATAATGATTTTACAATGGGTTGTATTATTTTCTTTAAGAGATAATATAGGCGGATATGGATTTAAAGAAATACTTCTTTTATGGGGATTAGCTGCATCAATATATGGATTTTCTCATGCGTTTTTTGATAATGCTTCTTCTTTGTCAACATTGATTATGTATGGTAAATTAGATGCATTCCTAGTACAACCAAAAGATACACTTATATATGTAACTTCTTCTAAAATGAAAGTATCTGCTTTAGGAGATATTCTTTATGGATTTATAATATTAATATTTATCAAAGCTAATATTATTACTTGGTTATTATTTATACTATTTGCAATTACTGGAACAATTATTACTATAAGTATATTGATAATCTATCATAGTTTATCATTTGCATTTGGAAACGTAGAGGATTTTGCTGTTGCAATGGAAAGTGCTATTGTAAATGTAGCTACATACCCTGATGGGATATTTAGTGAAAGAACTAAATGGCTATTTATGACTTTAGTACCAGTTGCTTTTTCAATATATTTACCAATTAAAGTTATTATTGAATCAAAATATATATTAATATTAATTATAATACCATTTGCTATAGGATTATTTTCATTAGCTTACATATTATTTAATAAAGGATTGAAAAGATATAATTCAGGTAATTTAATGATGTCAAGAATATAAAATAGGGTATTTTTAATATCTTAAAAAAATATTAATAAATGACTAGCATTTCTATAAAAAATGTGGTACAATCTATTTGATTTAAATTATTTGTTATTGAATCTGTTGTATTCCTAATAATTTTATATCAAAAAGGAGGATTTGTAATGGATTTAAAAGACAAAACTATTAAATGTAAAGATTGTGGAAAAGAATTTGTATTTACTGTTCGTGATCAAGAATTCTATAAAAAAATGAATTTTGATAAAGAACCATCTAGATGTAAAGAATGTAGACAAGCTAAGAAAAATAATAGAAATAATAGAAGAGATTAAGATTTATTCTTAATTTTTTTTATGTTTTGTTCATATTATTACTTGTAAGGTGTAGTTTATTATGCTATAATACGGGTATTGACAACGAGAGAGTGGGACAAACCCACTCTTTAATTTCGGTAAGGAGGAGATATGGAAGAAAAAGTATATAATGCTGTTAAAGAGCCATTAGAAAAAGAAGGGATAATATTAGATAGCGTTCATCTTGGAACTGAAGATGGAGAGAAAACATTATTTGTAACTATTACAAGTGAAAAAGAAGTAGATGTTAATATGTGCGTTAAAGCTACTAAAATAGTTAACCCAATAATAGATGATTTAGATTTGGATTTAAGTGAATATGTTTTAGATGTTGGAAGCAAGGGAGTGAGTGATAATGAACAATAAAGAGTTTAAAAAGGCATTAGATTTTGTATCTAGTGAGAAAGGTATTGATAAAGAAGTAGTTATTGAAGCTATGCAAGCTGCTTTATCTACTGCATTTCGTAAAAACGAAAAAGCTGATTATACAAGTAGAGTATTAATCGATGAAAATACTGGAGAAATTAAAGTATTTAAAGTAACAAGTATAGTAGATGATTATAAAGATGATGATGATGACATAGATGAAGAAACTGGTGAAGTTAAAGTATCTCATGATTATTTAAATGAAATGACTATAAGCGATGCTAAAAAAATGAACAAAGAATATCAAATAGGAGATGAAATACTTGAAGAAGTTACTCCTAAAGATTTTGGTAGAGTTGCTATTTCTGTTGCTAAACAAGTTGTACTTCAAAAAATCAGAGAAGCAGAACGTGAAAAGATAATGAATAGTTTTTCTGATAAACAAGATGAACTTATGATAGGATTTTTAGCTATGGAAGATGCTAAAAATTATTATGTAGATTTAGAAAAAGCAAGAGGTATTCTTCCAAAATCAGAATTAATACCAGATGAAAAACTAGTAATGGGGTCTAGTATCAAAGTATATATTACTAAAATTGAAAGCACTCCTAAAGGACCACTAATATTATTATCAAGAAAACATTATGGATTCATTAAAAGATTATTTGAAAATGAAATTCCTGAGTTTAGTGATGGAACATTAGAATTAAGAGGAGTTGCTCGTGAAGCAGGTATAAGAAGTAAAGTGGCTGTTTATTCAACTAATCCAAAAGTAGATCCAATAGGAAGTTGTATTGGTGAAAAAGGAAGAAGAATAGCTAGTATAATATCTGAATTAAATGGCGAAAGAATTGACTTAATAGCCTATTCTTCAGATCCTGAAGAGTTTATTGCTAATGCTTTAAGTCCTGCTAAAAATTTGAATGTAAGTATTACTGATGAAAAGAAAAAAGAAGCCTTAGTTATAGCAGATGATGAAAATTTAAGTTTAGCTATAGGAAAAAAAGGAATTAATATTAAACTTGCTAGTAGACTTACTAGATATACTATCAATATTAAAACAATTGCTGATATAAATGCTGAATTAAATAGATAGGTGAATAATGAAAACTAAGAAAATTCCTATGAGAACATGTGTAATAACACATGAAAAATTAGAAAAAAAAGATTTGCTTAGAGTAGTTAAAAACAATGAAGGAAAAGTATTCGTTGATGATACATACAAAGCAAATGGAAGAGGAGCATACCTTAAAAAAGATTTAAGTGTTATTGAAAAAGCTAAAAAAGGCAAAGCTTTAGAATATCATTTAGGTGTATCTATAGAGGATAGTGTGTATGAAGAATTAAAAAACAAATTATAGAAAGGAGATAAGTATATGACGATTAAAGATTATGCGTTAGAGCTTAACTTAGAACCAAAAGTAGTTCTTAGTAAATTAAAAACATTAGGTTTTAATTATACTAATGAAACACAAGAATTAGATGATGAAGCTATTATTATGCTTGATAATGAATTAGGAAGTGATTCTAATAATGTTATTAATGAAGAATTAGTAAATAAATATGAATTAGAAGATAGAGCAACAGAGGTTGCTGAAGCATATAATATAGATTTAGATGAACCAGAAGAAACATTAATAAAAATAAAAAAGAAAGATGTTAGTAAAGAACAAAAAACAAAGGAAGATTTTCGCTTAAAAAAGAAGAATGCTTATAAAAATAAAGAAAAATTACAAAGTAACAAAGAAGAAATAGAATCAAATGTTATTCTTTATAAAGAAAATATGAGTGTATCTTCTTTAGCAGATGAATTAAAAGTGCCTGTAGGTGATGTAGTTAAAAAACTTATAGGAATGGGTCTTATGATAGCAAGTTCTCAAGCAATAACTTTTGAAGATGCTAGTGTTTTAGTTCTTGAATATAATAAAGAACTTGTCAAAGAAGAAAGTACAGATATTAGTAATTTCGAGGAATATATTGTAACAGATAATGAAAATGATTTAGAATTAAGACCAGCAGTTGTTACCATAATGGGACATGTTGATCATGGTAAAACAACTTTACTAGATTATATAAGAAATACTCATGTAGCAAGTAAAGAAGCTGGTGGTATTACCCAAGCAATAGGAGCATATCAAGTAGAAAAAGATGGAAAGAAAATAACATTTATTGATACTCCGGGACATGCTGCTTTTACTGAAATGAGAGCACGTGGTGCATCAATTACTGATATAGTAATTATTATAGTAGCTGCTGATGATGGAGTAATG
>CAZJEW010000027.1:0-14959 GCA_964545285.1 uncultured Clostridium sp. | reverse complement strand
ATGCCTTTTATGGAGAAAATCACTCTACTGAAGTTAATGCATTAGACGATGATGCTATGTGTAAATAATATTATCAAAAATATTATTTACTTTTTATTTTGTTTGCTTGTTTAATTTTATTATATAGTGTATAATTTCTAATAGGAGAATTATTATGTATGAATATATAGAAGGAACTGTTACTAATGCTTTAATTAACTATATAGTAGTTGATGTAAATGGAGTTGGTTATAAAATTTTTGTTTCTAATCCATATAAATTTAAAGAAGGTTCTGTTTACAAAATTTACATCTATAATCATATTAGAGAGGATGAATATACTCTTTATGGGTTTGGAAGTATTGATGAAAGAGAATTATTCTTAAAATTACTTGGTGTTAAGGGAATGGGTCCTAAAATGACTATGCCTATGCTTGCTACTGGTAGTATTAATGGTATAGTTGATGCTATTGATAGAGAGAATATATTATATTTAAAGAAGTTTCCAAAAATTGGAGAAAAACTTGCTAGGCAAATTATTCTTGATTTAAAAGGTAAGCTTGTTATGAGTAATAACGTTGACAATTCTAATGAGGAACTTGTATTAGCTCTTGAGTCTCTTGGATATAAATCTAATGATATTAAGGGAATAGTGTCAAGAATAGATAATACTCTTTCGATTGAAGATCAAATTAAAGAAGCATTAAAATTATTATTGAGGTAAAAGATGAGAATAGGGATTGATATAGATGATACGATTTGCTCAACTAATGAATTAATTATAGTTGAAGCGGATAAATATGATAAGGAAGTTCTTGGTGGCACTGGTATTAAGGATTCTTCTGCTTATGAGTTTACTGAAATGATGGGCTGGGATACAGATGGAAAAGGTAAATTTTTTAAAGATAGACTTGAATATATTATGAGTAGAAGTCCTATTAAAGATGGTGTTGTTGAAGTTATTAATACTTTATATGATGAGGGAAATGAAATATATTTTATTACTTATAGAAAAGATAAATATATTAAGGATCCATTTCTTTTATCTAAAAACTGGTTAGATATGCATGGAATAAAATACAACAAGTTAATAGCTAATAGTGGTGAAAAGGGTATTGTATGTCATGAAAATAAAATTGATTTATTTATTGATGATTCAGTTGCTCATTGTGAAGATGTAGATTTATATGGTATTAGAGTGTTTTTGTTTACTAATGCGTATAATAAAGATAATATAAAGTTTGAAAGGGTAGATAATTGGTATCAAATTTATAACAAAATAAAAAAAATAAAGGAGAAATAGTATGGATGAAAGAGTTGTTACTAATCATGAATTAGAAGTTGATACATTTGAAAAAACTATTAGACCTGACTCTCTTGATGAATATATTGGTCAAACTGATGTTAAGGAGAATATTAGAGTTTTTATAAAAGCAGCTTTATTAAGAAATACTAATTTAGATCATGTTTTATTATATGGTCCTCCTGGATTAGGTAAAACTACTTTAGCTCATATAATTGCTAATGAAATGGGTAGTAATATTAAAACTGCTAGTGGTCCTACTATTGAAAAGAGTGGGGATTTAGCTGCTATTCTTTCTACTTTAGAACCTAATGATGTTTTATTTATTGATGAAATTCATAGGATTCCTAGATATATTGAAGAAATATTATATAGTGCTATGGAAGATTTTAAACTTGATATAATTATAGGTGGTGAAGGGCAAAGCAGAAGTATTAAGATTGATTTACCTCCTTTTACTTTAGTTGGAGCCACTACTAGAAGTGGTGATTTATCTAGTCCTCTAAGGGATAGATTTGGTATTGTTTCTAAACTTGAATTTTATTCTATTAGTGAACTTGCTCAAATTGTTAAAAGAACTGCTAGAGTATTAAATATTAATATTGATGATAGTGCTGCTAAAGAGATTGCATTAAGAAGTAGAAAGACTCCTCGTATAGCTAATAGAATTCTTAAAAGAGTCAGTGATTTTGCTCTTGTTGAGGGTGAAGGGTTAATTACATTAGATATTACTAAAACATCTCTTAAAAGACTTAAAATTGATGAATCGGGGCTTGATAATACAGATATTGAATATTTAATGAGTATAATTAATAAATTTAATGGTGGTCCTGTTGGAATAGAATCTATTGCAACTTCTATTGGTGAAGAAACTACTAATGTTGAAGATGTAATTGAACCTTATCTATTACAAGAAGGTTATGTGAAAAGAACATCTAGGGGTAGAGTTATAACTCAAAAAACATATGATCATTTTAAAATAAATAGTCAAGGTACTTTATTCAATATTGAATAAAGTATTTTTATTGAATAAAATACCTTTTTATGGTATAATATACCACATTAAAAGGGGTATATATGATAATTAATAATGAAGTAAAACTTAAATCAAATAGTGGCTCAGATATAATTAGATTATCATCTAATGATTTTTCTAATGAAAATACTGATTTAGATCATTTATATACAAATATTAATAATAGTGCTATGGATATAGATTATTATAGAAGATCTTGGTGTTATAAAGATGGATCTTATTATTTTTATAAATCTGATTTTGCATTTTATGAATTATTGCTCAAAGAATTATTTGAAGAATTTAATTTAAAATGTGTTGATTTTCTTTTAGCATCATATCAAAATAATTTAGGTGTTATGAGTAAGAATTTTAGAAGAAATGATACATTTTATTATACATATGACACATTTATAAAAAATCATTTTAATGTATCTAGTATTCGCCATATATATTTAGATGATTTTGATACATTATTAAGTCAGATTGTCGGAAATAAAAATAGAATTGAAATTGTTAATTCTTTATCTAGATTATTGGCTATTGACTTTTTTACTGGTCAAATGGATAGAGGTAAATATAATATAATATTTGAAAAGAAAGATGGTTTTATTTCATTAGCTCCGTTTACTGATAATGGTTCTTCATTTAGAAATATTTATCCACAACATATACATAGTTGTTTAGGTGATTTAAACTTTCCTAGCAGTACTACAGTTGTATCTGAAGAATATAATACTTTATTATTAATAATTAAAAATAAAGAATTTAGAGATTGTTTAATTAGATGTTTAGATATTGATATGGAAGAAATAATTAAAAGGACTCTAGATAAATATAACATTTATATTTCGGATGAAGAGAAAACTTTTATAATGGATTATATTGATAAGAAAAAATCAGTAATTGATAGTTCTTTAAAATTAATAAGAAAAAAAGAGGATTAATTTTTATATAATTCTCTTTTATATTCTTCTATTATTGCTTTCATTAATGAAATATAATCTTCATCCTCATTTCTTTCATCATCTGATAAAGTATATAGATTATTAATTGATATCTTAACTAATCCGTTATCTGCTATAAATTTTTCTTGAGTTTCTGTTAAAACATCATCATCTAATAAGTAAATGTATTGTATTTTCTTTTCGCTTATCATTGTTTTAGCAGTTGCTACTTCTTTATCAATAGATTCTTTATCAGAATCAATTGATATAACATCAATATTATATTTACTTAAATAATTAAATACATCATTAGTTGTAAGTATTGTATTATATTTACCATTTTTTCCTATATTGTATAATGCAACATCTAATTCAGAAATTTTTTCATTCAGATGTGTATAATTATCTTCAATAGCTTCTTTAACATATACATTATCGTTATAATCAATTAATGATGATTTAATATTACTACATAACATTAAATAATTAGATGGATCTAACCAAATTTCTTCTACATCATTATTTAAATTCATTCCTTTTGTTGCATCTATTATTTTTAAATTTCCATTTATATTTAATAAATCTCTTGCTAAATATGCTTCATCATTTAATCCTGTATATACAAATATCTCTGCTGTTGCATACTTTTTCTTCTTTTTGCTAGTAACTTCATATGTTGTATCTGCTCCATTAGGATATACACTATTAATAATAGCATAATCCCCAAATAACACTTGAGTACCATACTCGAGTGGATACATAGTGGTATATAGGTATGAATCACTAAAATCATCTGCTAGTGAGCAACCATTTAACATTAGTATAATTATAATAAATATTAATATCTTTTTAACTTTTTTCATTTTAATTCTCCTTTTTTTGGAATAGGGTCATATCCAAATTTTCCAAATGGATGACATCTAAATATTCTTTTTATTCCATATTTTATTCCTTTAATTCCATATTTATTAATACACTCTTTCATATATTCACTACATGTAGGAGTAAATCTACACATTGAATGACTATGAAGAGGTGTTATTTGGTATAAATTAATTAATTTAATTAATATTTTTTTCATATATATTTATTATAATATATTTTAATTAAAAATGGAACTTAAATATTGAAATAAAAATCATAGTATAGTATAATTTATACATAATATGAGGTGTAATTTATGAGTGAATTATTTAAAGATAAGAAATTTATAATGTTTATATGCTGCTTAATTATTCTATTAATAGCTTCTATAACATTAATAATATTAAAAAACAGAAATAATTATAATCAAGTTAATGGATATAATAAAATAAACAATGTAGAAGTATCAGAAGTTAAAAAAATATATAGTATTTTAAGTAATATTGATTGCGAAAAAGTATTAATATTTGATTTTAATTCTAAAGAGATTATATCGTCTAATGAATTATCAAATGAATTTAAATTTAAATTGATATTATCTTATTTAGATGCAAATGAATTATTAAATGAATCTTTAACAAAAAAATTATTTTATAAAGAAGCATCTAATATTTTAAGTGATATAAATGAATCAAATTTACCTCTAGATACTATTAATTATAATGGAAATGAATATATTATTAATGAAAATAATACGGTTATTACACAAAATGAAGAATGTAATAAATCTAATTATAAGTATAAATTATTTGGTTATACTTATAATGAAAACGAATTATCTATTGATATGGCTATAGTTAAAACAAATGGTTCAAACGTATATAATTTAGATGATAAATTAATAGGAAACTATTCTAATGACGTTGAATTAAATAATTTAATTAATGATGGTACTATATATAGATATGGATTTAAATTAAATAGTAATAATAATTATTATTTTGATAATGTAAGTAAAGTTATTACAATTAAATTAGATTAAAAATATGTCTTTTTAAATATATTTATGTTATACTCTTATTGTGATGGAAATATGGAAATATTAGAAAAATATAATATTAAAATTAAAAATAAAAAACTATTGGAAACTGCTTTAACTCATAGTAGTTTTTCTAATGAGCATAATGTTGAATGTTATGAAAGATTAGAATATTTGGGTGATGCAGTTCTTGAAATAGTATGTAGTGAATATTTATATAAACAAACTAATTATCCTGAAGGAGAAATGAGTAGACTTAGAAGTTTATATGTATGTGAAAATGCATTGTATGAGTATAGTAAAGATATAAATTTAAAGGATTATATTAGAGTAGGTAATGGAATTAACGAAGCTAATAAAACTATTATTGCTGATGTTTTTGAATCTTTAATTGCTGTTGTTTATCTTGAACACGGAATATCTACAGTTGAAAAATTGTTTTATGAGTGGATTGTTCCATATATTGAAAGAAAAGATGACTTTTTAATGGATTATAAAAGTTTACTACAAGAGAGTGTTCAAACTGTTAAGAAAAGTGTTACCTATGAATTAATTGATGAAAGTGGTCCAGCACATAATAAAAAATTTAAAGTGAATGTTATAATAGACAATTTAATATATGGAACTGGTATAGGTTCATCTAAGAAAGAAGCAGAACAAAATGCAGCAAAAGAAGCTTATAAGAAAAGAGCTTAACATTTAATTGTATTTTATATATTTATATTATAAGATGTCTATATTTTATTTAATAAATATAGACATTTTTACTTAAATTTAGTAAAATAAATAAGTAGAAAATAACATAGGTGGTATTATGTACATAAAAGAAATTAAAATTAATGGATTTAAAAGTTTTGCTGATAAAACAAATATTGAATTAAATAAAACTTTTACTGGTATCGTTGGTCCTAATGGCAGTGGTAAAAGTAACATAGTAGATGCTATAAAGTGGGTACTTGGAGAACAAAGTATAAAGTCTTTACGTGGAACAAATAATATGACAGATGTTATATTTAGTGGTTCTAGTTCAAGAAATCAATCAAATAATGCTAGTGTATCTATAGTATTTGATAATACTGATAGATTTTTACCTCTTGATTATAATGAAATTGAAATTAAAAGAGTAGTTTATAGAACAGGTGAGAATGAATATTATATTAATAGTGATAAATGTAGATTAAAAGATATTTCTTCTTTATTAGTGGATTCTATGTCATCAAAAGAATCTTTAAATATAATACCTCAAAAAAAGGTTGATGAAATATTAAGTGAAAAACCAGAAGATAGGAGAACCATATTTGAAGATGCAGCAGGTGTTTTAAAATATAAAAATAGAAAAACAGAATCATTAAGAAAATTAGATAAAACTCATGATAATATGAGTAGAGTTGATATGATAATTAACGAAATAAGTGAGAACTTATTACCACTTGAAAGATCTAGTATTAAAGCTCGCGAATATAAATCAGCATTAGAAGAACTTGAGAGTGTTGAAGTAGCTCTTATAGTAAAAGATATTACTACATATAGCGCAATGGTTAATGATAAAACCATTAAAAAAGAAGAATTTGAAAATGAATTATCAAAACTTAATACTGATTCTACTTCCGAAACAACTGAAGTAGAAAAGATTAAATCAAAAATATTAAAAATAGACGAAATAATTAGAGATAATAGTACTAAATTATTTAAAATAAGTGAAGAATTAGTAGAATTATCTAATAAAAAAACTTTAATGAGTGAAAGAAATAAATATGATAAGGATTCTAATGATATTAAGAATAATATTGTTGTATTAAAAGATAGAGAAGGTAATTTAAATAATAATATTAAATCTATAGAACTAGAAATTAAAAATCTTGATACTACTAAAGATTCTCTAAATGAGAAGTTAAATAGTTTATCAAATGATTTAAACAAAATAGAAATATCTAGAAATTCATTAAATGAAAAATATAATAATAAGAATAGAATTAAAATAGATACAAATAATAGAATAGATATTTTAGAAAATAGTATTAATAATATGAATAAGATTCCATATAGTGTTAAATCTATATTAGATAGTCCTACTTTAAGAGGAATACATGATATATTAGGAAATATTATTGAGACTAAAAATGAATATGCCACTATGCTTGAAATAGCTTTAGGAGCATCATCAAATAATATAATTGTTGAAGATGAAGAATGTGCTAAAGAAGCAATTGAGTATTTAAAAAGTCATAATAAAGGAAGAGCAACATTTTTTCCTATTAATGTAATTAAACCTAAAAGTATAGATCCTAATACATTAAGAAATATTAAAGATATTATTGGTTATGTAGGTATAGCAAGTGATTTAGTAACCTACGATTCTAAATATTATAATATTGTTATGAATCAATTAGGTAATATAATAGTAGCAGCTAATATTAAAACAGCAATACAAATAAGTAAAAAGGTAAATCATCAATATAGAGTAGTTTCATTAGATGGAGAATTATTACATGTTGGAGGATCTTTAACTGGTGGTTCATTAAATAGAAACACTTCATTTATAAGTGATAAATATGAACTAGAAAAATTAAAATTATCTATTAATAATATTAATGAAGAAGTTGCTGCTTTAGAAATTGAATTAAATAAAATCGAAAAAAATATTACTACAATTAAAGATAACATATATGAAATAAATGTTGAATCTATTAAGTTAAATGAAACGATTAATAATAAGAATATCACTTTAGAATCACTTAATAAAGAACATAATCTAGTTAGTGATGAAATAAATAATTTAACAAATGATTCAACTAGCAAACTTGATAAAGAATTAAATGATATTATTGATAAATATTATAAAAAAGAACAAGAAAAAACTGAATGTGAAAAAGAAATTGAAATTTCAAATAAAAATAAGATAGATTTGAATAAAGATTTAATAATTCTTGAAACATCTGTTAAAAAGATGAATAGTGATAATAATAATTTAATAACTAATATTAATTCATTAGAAGTAGATATTACTAGATTGAATGCTCTTCTAGATAATTTACTTAATAGACTTAATGAAGATTATAGTATGACATATGAAAGAGCAAAAAGTAGTTATGTTCTTGAAATTGATGAGTCAGAAGCAAGGGATAAAGTAGCTAATTTAAGAAGAAAAATAAAATCTTTAGGAGATGTAAATTTAGGAAGTATTGAAGAGTATGATAGAATCTCTACTAGAGTTAATTTCTTAAATAAGCAAAAAGAAGATCTTAAAAAAAGTGAAGATGATTTATTATCAATTATTAATGATATGGATAGTATAATGATTAATAAATTTGAATCTACTTTTAATGATATTAATACTGAATTTAATAAAGTATTTAAAGAATTATTTAAAGGTGGAGAAGCTCATTTAAAATTAACTGATCCAAATAATATATTAGAAACTGGTATTGATATTATAGCGGTTCCATCTGGAAAGAGTTTAAAGCCTATTTCATTACTTTCTGGAGGTGAAAGAACATTAACTGCAATAAGTTTGTTATTCGCTATCATGAATCTTAAAAGTGTACCATTTGTTGTATTAGATGAAGTTGAATCAGATTTAGATGATAATAATGTATCTATATTCTGTGAATATTTAAATAATTACAAAAATAAAACACAATTATTAATAATTACTCATAAAAAATATACTATGCAATATTTAGATATATTATATGGAGTGACTATGCAAGAAAGTGGAGTAAGTAAATTAGTAAGTGTAAAATTAGAAAATTAACTTTGATTAGTTAATTTTTTTGTTCAAAAATAAAAATCAACTATTGTTGATTTTCATTTATATTATTAAGTTTAACATTAACTTGAAGTATCTTATTAGTATCAGGAAATTCAGTATATGCATTTGCACCACTAGAATCATATATAATACTAATACTATCACTTTCTTTATCTATATTATCAAATGTAGGACTTAATGTTACAAATTCATTTAAAACTTCATCTCCAGATAATACGTTAATTATTGATTCTATTGATTTATACATTGCTTCAGAATATATTTCACTATTATCTCTTATATATATTGAATAATAAGTTTCATACATATTTAAATGAATTATAACGTCTTCGGTTGAAACGACAACATTTGTATTATTAGACATACCTAAGAAATTATTTTTAGCTTCTTCATAAGTTAAGAAATCACTTATATCATTAATTTCAATATTTGCATCTAATATGCAACTATCCATATTTATAATTACAGTAGTTACGTTATCTACAGTTTTAATATTTACACCTTGTTTTGGAGTAGTATTCTCAAAATCACTCATTTCAAATTTTTCAAATACTTCATCTTCTTTATATCCAAGAGATACAGCAACGGCATCTATCATATATGAATTCATTAAATTAGCAATTCTTTCATCAACAACATTATATTTCATAGTAAGTAATCTAGTACCAGCATTTAATGAATATTTATATGTAAATTGTGCTTTTGATCCATTAGAATCTATTGATGAAACATCATAAGATACTATTATTCCATCATCTTTAGCTTTAGCAACTATTTCAATACCATTTGTTAATCTTGATTTAACTTTTTTTAGATTATTAAATGTCTCAACTAACGGCTTTGTTTCTTTCATGATTGATCCTATTGCACCGTGACCAGATTTAAATAAAAACAATCCGGATATTCCAGCAATTAATGAAACAACTGCTAAAGTACCCCAAAATATCATTCTTATAGAATTACCTCGCTTCATATTCTTCTCCTATGATAATTATATAACATTAATAAAAAAAAATAAAGAGTTTTTTATTTCTTTATTTTAATTAAATTGCTCTCATAGAATCTTTGTCTTTAAAAGGATTTTTTCTATCTATTTTATCTATATAAATTATTCCATTTAAATGATCTATTTCATGTTGAAATGCAACTGATATTTCTTCACGAACTCTTTCTGTAATTTTATTACCATTATCATCAAAGAACTCAATTGTGGCTCTTGCGTATCTAGGTACTATTCCTTCTACATCATGGGTAACACTTAAACATCCTTCTCCTTCTTCAACATATATTCTTTCTTCTGAATGAGATATTATTTTTGGATTCACAACTTTATATTCTACAAATGTTCCATCATCCATTTTATAACATATTACGAAGAATCTTTTTTTAATTCCAAGTTGTACTCCAGCTAATCCCATTCCAGCTCTAATACAATTCTTTTTAGAATATTCTTCATCTTGACTTAATCTCAAATATTGAATCATATTCTCCATTAAATCTTTATCATCTTTATTCATAGGGAATTTAACTTCTTCAGAAGCTTCTCTTAATATTTTTGATGTTCTTTCATTTAATATATCATTTTCTTTAAACATAAATCTTTTCTCCACATGCGATATTATATCAAAAAATATTATTTATTTCAATTTTTATTGAAAAAAGTTTATAATAATAATATAATGTATATAGAGTAGATGAGGTATATATGAAAAAATACAATACGATTATTATAATATCATCAATTGGAATAGTATTAGTTGCAATGGCTATGATTGCTGCTACATATGCATATTTTTCATTAAATATTACAGGTACTGGTAATAATATGTCTGTTAATGCTTTAAATGATGATATTAGTATTACATATACTGATACAAGTAATGTAACATTAGTAAATGCATATACAGGTGAATATATTACTAAAACTTTTAGTGTTGCTAATAGCAGTAGTTATTCTGCTTATTATAACATTGAATTAACCGAATTAGTTAATAATTTTGGAAATCCTGATGATTTAGTTTTTACATTAAGTAGTACAAATAATGGAGCAAATAGAAATGAAACGGTTATTCCTACTATTACAAATTCTATGATTGCTGCTGATATTAAAATTGATGCTGGTGTTACACAAGTATATACTTTAATAGTTACTTTTTTAAAAACAACTGAAGATCAATCAAATAATATGAATAAAACCTTTTCAGCTAAAATAAATATTATATCATCTGAACATGTTGGAACAGGTTTAAACAATAGATATGGTTATTCACAAGGTACTTTAGGCTATACTATTTTAGGTAGTACCATAACTAATAGTGCTTCATTAGATTATTCTGTTATTCCTTCTTCTAACGGTATTTATTCAACTAATAATTCAATAGATGGTACAACAATATATTATTATAGAGGAGATGCTACAAATACTAATAATGTATTATTTGCTGATAAATGTTGGAAAATAATTAGAACAACAGAAGATTTAGGTATAAGAATGATTTATAATGGGGAACCTACTGGTGAATCTCCAAATGAAACTTGTGTAAATACTACAGAGAGTACAACTAATGTATCTTCTACAGTATTTAATTCAAACTCTACATATAATGCCTATGTTGGATATAAATATGGCTCTCCAAATAGTTCTACATATAATTCTGAACATGCAAATACTAATAATAGCACAATTAAAACAGCATTAGAAAATTGGTATTCATCAACTTTAAGTAGTTATTCAAGTTATATTGATGATTCAGTATATTGTAATAATAGAAAGACTCATACTTTTACAAATAATAGTATATTATATGGAATTACCGGATATTCAAATAATAATACAGGGTACTCTTCATACTATAATATAAATATAAATACAACGAGTACTCCAGATTTAAATTGTAATAATAAAAAGGATATATTAACTGTAAGTAACGAAAGAGGTATATCTGGAACAATATCTCAACCAATAGGATTAATAACTGCAGATGAAGCTGTTTTAGCAGGTTATACTAAAAGTACTGCTTATTCTGATAGTTATTTAAATAATGGTTACAATTATTGGACAATGACTCCAGCATACTATTATTCTACTTCAGCTTATAATTATTATATTAGTTCAGGTAGTTTATCAACTTCCCCAGTAAATACGACATATTATTTAAGACCTGTTATTACATTAAAATCTACAACATCATTGATTAGTGGTGATGGTACTACCTCAACACCATATAAAATTACAAATTAAGGAGGAATCGATGAATATTTTAGATGCAGTAATTATAATTATTTTAATTGTAGGAGTTATTGGAGGATTAAAAAGGGGATTAATTAAATCAGTAGTTTTATTGGTAGGTATTGTTGCAATACTTGTTGCATCATATTATTTAAAAAATCCTGTATCAGCATTTTTTTATAAAACATTACCATTCTTTTCATTACATGGAACAGCACCAATATTTAATATAATATTATATGAATTTATAGCATTTATATTAATTTTTTCAATATTATATTTAATATTGAGGATAATATTAAAAGTAACAGGATTACTTGAAAAAATATTAAAAGCTACTGTTATATTAGGATTTTTTTCATCAATAGGTGGAGCAATAATAGGATTCATTGAAAGTTATATTATTATATTTATTTTCTTATTTTTGTTTAATCAACCATTTATAAATATTACAGGAGTTGAAGAATCAAAATTAGCAAACTTTATTTTGGATAAAACACCATTACTAAGTGATTCTATAGAAGATACTAGGAGTGCAATTGAAGAGTTAGATGAATTAAGAGTACAATACGGAAGTAATAACACAGATGAATATAATAAAGCTGCTGTAGATGTATTTTTGAAATATGAAATAATTAGTAAAGAAAATTTAGATATATTAATTGAGAAAGGAAAAATAAATTATTAATGAAATATTTAGAAAAAAACAATTTAAATGATTTAATAGAAAACGGAACACATTTAGTAGACTTTTATGCAGATTGGTGTGGCCCATGTAAGATGTTACATCCTGTATTAGAAAGTTTGGATAAACTTATTGATATTATTAAAATAAATGTAGATAAATTCGATGATTTAGCTAATGAATATAAGGTAATGAGTATACCAACTATAATATTTTTTAAGGATGGAAAAATGATAAAAGAATTAGTTGGATTTCATTCAGCAGAAGAATTTAAAGAAATAATAGAAAAATTATAAATAGTAAGGCATTAATAGTATGACTTGTGATAATATATTAACTTTAACTATACTTTATTATTTAAAAGTTGTAGTAGATATAATTTATGTCATTGCACCAATACTTCTTATAGTATTTGGAATGATAGATTTTTTAGGTGCTGTATCAAAATCAAAAGAAAGTGCAATTAGAGATGCTTTAAAAAATTTTGTTAGAAGAAGTGAAGCTACTGTTATAGTATTATTAGTACCTATGTTAGTAAATGTAGTTATGAAAGTTGCATCGAATAACGCAGGAGAATTTGTTAACTGCTATAATAAAGCAACTAGAGCAAGTGTGATGGCATTAAGAGAAGAAGAAGATGCAAGAAATAAATTAATAGCAGAAAAGCTAGAAAAAGAAAGACAATCAATTAAAGAAGAAGCTGAAAGACAAAGAAAATTAAATGAGGAAAAAAGAAAAGCAGAAGAGGCAGCAAAAAAGGCTGAGGAAGAAGCTGCTAAAAAAGCACAAGAAGAGGCAGCAATGATTGGTGGAAGTGGCGGTTCTAGTGGTTATGTATCAAACTTGTTAAATATACCTTATTATAATCAATGTGATTCAAGATGGAAAAATATTGTATATGATTCTCGTGGAGGATCTACTTTTTGTTCATCATCTTGTGGTTATACTTCTTTTGCTATGATAGCTGCTGGTCTTAATAAAGATATGTCAATTAATCCTTACACAGTTGTTTCGTTTATGAGATATCCTATTCCTTCTGCAAAAGGATATGGAGCAGCATCTTTTTCTGATTTGACTAATGCTAGTAATATGGCTAATTATGGACTAAAAGCTGAAGTAATATCTTCAAGTAAGCAACAAATAATGAATGCTTTAAATGCTTCTAAACCCGTTATTGTATTAGTTCCAGGACATTATATTGTGTTAGCTCCTAGTGGGAATAGTGATACAGTTATATTATTAGATCCTTTCGCAGGATGGGCAGATAGAAGAAGGAAGTCAGGTGAATATTCTATAGATAGTATTTATAGTGTATATGGAGGATTTCGTTGGGCAGCAGCTTATTCAAAAGCATAAAAAAGGAGAAATATATGAAAAAACTTATTTTAATACTTACATTGTTTTTAGCAACAGGATGTCAGTTAAAACTTGAATACGATTTTAATGAAAATGATATTGCTTCTAATGTATCTATTTCATTTATATTAGAAGATTACAAAAATTATTATAAAAACAATATATCACCTGATATAGATACTATTACAAATGACATGTTTATATCAAGTGCTAAAAATGATATAAATAATTCTTTAAAAGCATTTAATAATGACAATCCCGCTAATTATACGCAAACTGAATCATCATCAAATAACAATGTATACGATGCTAAATATAAATACGCATATGATTATTCTAACTTTAAAGATAACTATATTCTAAATTATTGTTTTGAAAACTTTAATGTAATAGAAAATGATGAAATATATTATTATAGCTTATCTGGAACAAGTATATGTAAGGATGCAACTCTAATTATAAGTTCACCTCATAAAATGGTTAATAATAATGCTGATTCAAATAATAATGGCAAATATTCATGGAAGATTAATTCTAATGATAATGATATTCATTTTTCTATAAGTAAAAATAATACCATTAGTAATAATATTAGTATTATAAAAATTATCTCAATTAGTATTGTTATTATTTTAGGTATAGTAGCATATTTTATTCTTAATAAACGTTTTTTAAAAAAGATATGAAAAAAAATTAAAATATAGTATAATAAATATGAAAGATAGGTAAGGTATGAAAAGAAATAAAATGTTATTTGGAATCGTTATTGC
>CAZJEW010000026.1:0-16011 GCA_964545285.1 uncultured Clostridium sp. | reverse complement strand
ACAAATAATTGTTTAATTTATTTAAAAATATGCTATAATTTTATAAGTGGAGGTTGAATTATGTCAAAAAGTACAATGAATTTAAAATATAAAAGTAAAAAAAGAGTTAGAAATAACAATAAAAATGTTGAAAAGGGGAATACACCTAAAGAAACTATTATTACGATTGCTGTTGTTGTAGGTTTTATAGCTATTCTATATTTAGGAGCTTTAGGGTTAGAAAAACTAGGGGTATTTGAAGCAGGTTATACTAAACCAGAATCATCTGCAGAGATTAGTTATGAGGATATTTTAATAGGCGAAGTATTTAATAGACCTGGTTCTGAGTATTTAGTTCTTTTTGATACTTTTGGTGATAAAACAAATGATATATTTGTCAAATCACTAGCTGATAATTATTCTGCATTGAATATTTATTATGTTGATATGAGTAGCAATGAAAATAAAAACTATATATCTGAATCAAGTAATTATTCTGCTAATAGTGTTGATGAACTTAAAATAAATGGTATTACTTTAATGAGAATTACTAATGGAAGATCATCAAGTTATATTACAGGTAGTGAAGCTATTATTGAGTATTTAAAGAAATGATAGAAGAATTTAAAAAGTATAATTTTTTGTTTGAAACTGATGTTAATTTAAAGAATTATAACACTATGAAATTAGAATCAATGTGTTATGTTTTAGTACATCCTAAAGATATTCAAGAACTAAAGTCTATTGTGGATATTATTAAAAAATATAAAACAAAGTTTTTTGTTTTGGGAAATGGTTCAAATGTAATTCTACCTGAATATTATGATGGAGTAATAATTAAACTTGATCATTTAAAAAAATTACTTGTTAAGAACGAAAATATTTATGTAGAATCAGGATATATGTTAAATAAACTTGCAAACAAATTATCTTCTTTAGGTTATACCGGTATTGAATGGGCAACTGGAATACCAGGTACAATCGGTGGTGCTGTTTATTCAAATGCTGGTGCTTACAATTCATCAATGAATGATATTGTTGATAGTGTAATAGTTTTTGATGGAAATAAGACTCTTGAGTTTACAAAAGATGATTTGAAATTTGGATATAGAACTTCAGTATTTAAATCTAATCATGAATTGATAGTATTATCATGTAATATTAAATTAAATAAAGGAAATCTAGAAGAAATAAAAGATACTATTGATAAGAGAACCAAAAAGAGATTAGATAGTCAACCATTAAATTATCCATCATGTGGAAGTGTATTTAGAAATCCTGATAATAATTCTGCTTGGCAATTAATAGATGGAGTAGGACTTAAAGGATATAATATTGGAGATGCTTTAATAAGTAACAAACATGCAAATTTTATTGTTAATAATGGTAATGCTACTTCTAAAGATGTTATTAAGTTAATTAAATTAATAAAAAAAGAAGTTAAGAAAAAATATGATATCGATTTAATTCTTGAACAAGAAATAATCAAATAAAAACAGATTCAATAATGAATCTGTTATTTATTTTTCTTCATATTTTTAATTTCTTTAGTAGATAGTCTTACTTTTTTACC
This sequence comes from uncultured Clostridium sp., assembly GCA_964545285.1. Taxonomy (GTDB): domain Bacteria; phylum Bacillota_I; class Bacilli_A; order RF39; family UBA660; genus CAG-1000. The sequence continues at coordinate 14,459 of CAZJEW010000026.1, read as the reverse complement.
ATTTACTTCTACGGGTTGTAAATTAACTTTTTGAGTCTTTTTTGTAGCCTTTAATGAAAAAGGTCTATTTTGAGCACTATTATTTTTTCTTGTTGAAATATTCTTTGCCATATTATTCCTGCCTCCTCTTTAAACCATATATAATTTAACACAAAAAATAATTTAAGTAAAGTAAAAATTGACTTTTTCTGTTATTTTTCATATAATCTAATCATACAAAGGAGTTTATCTATGAAAAAAGAAACAAAGCGTTATTCATTGGTTGAGTATCTTGGCAAAACTCAGAGAATTATTAATAATGAAGTTGAATATGCAGAATTTATAAAATATATTAAAAAATTAAATCAAAGAGTTTCATCAAAATATTATTATGGAAATATTGGAAAAGAGCCAAAAGGCGGAAAACTATTGGTTACTATTCGTATATATAATAGATTAACTTTACCGAGAACTATAAGTGATTTAGATGCAGAATGTAGTGATTATGTAAGTGTAAAAGAAATGCTTAATTTAAGCTATAATGATAAAATTAAACATATTAATCCAGATGTATATATAAGTTATTTTGAAACGAAAAATGCTAGGGAGAAAGATGAAGAGAGTTTTGATGTTGGAGTTAGAGCATTACCATTATTCTTTGAATGTGATCAAAAATATTTCAACGAAAGTTATATAAAGAAATGTTTAATTTCTTTTGCTAATGATCGTGATATTGGATTCTTTAAAGATCTATGTAATGAGTTTTGTTTAAATCATGATGTTGCTGAAGCAATAGAATCTTTAAGAAAAACTATAGATAATGTATGTTATTGGGGAGCCGATTCATTTATGCTTTCTGTTGATGCAATGAGATTATATCATCAATTGATATATGAAAGAGATGCTTCTAGACGTGTATTGAGAGATAAAGATGGAAAAATTGAAACCAGTCATAGAAGAGTGAGAGACTTTGGATCTTTTATAAGAGATTATAATATGCCACAAAGAAAAAAAGTATCATCAATATATTACAATGTTCCTCAAAATCCTAAAAATATAGGAAAAGAATTAACACAAGAGCAGATGCAATTAAAAATTAAATTATAAGTATATATTTCGACAATTTATACTTGTTTTTTTTTATATAATCTTTTTGGTGATATATATGTATATTGAAAATATAATAATTTTGAATTTTGTTATCGATTATATTTTATTAAAAAGTACAAGCATTATTTTAAAAAACAATATTAAAAATATTAATATAATATATTCTTGTTTGTTTGGAGAAATATCTTTATTATATTTATTTATAAATATTAACTATTTTATTATGATTATTTTTAAAATAATAATTGGATTAATAATGATATATATTACATTTGGTTATGAAGATAGAAAACATTATTTTATTAGTTTAATATGGTTTTATTTATTATCTTTCTTTTTAGGCGGAATTTTATATTATTTCAAAATAAATAATTTAGTTAAATATAAGTATTATTTATTATTAATACCAATTTTAATGAATACATACAATTATTTTATTATAGGTTTAAAGAATATTATTTCATATAAATATAAAGTAAACATATATTTAAATAACGGAAATATTTTATATTTAGATGGATATTTAGATACAGGCAATACATTATTAGATCCATATACTAACAATAAAGTAATAATAATTAATAAAATAATAAGTGAAGACTTCTTTTTAGTACCATATGAAACTATTAATGGCAGTTCTTTAATAAGATGTTTTAAACCGAAAAGAGTATTTATTGAAGGAATTGGCGAAAGAAAAGATATTGTTGTTGGAATTATAAATAAAAAATTCAATGGATATAATTGTTTACTTAATGGACTTTTATTGGAGGAATAGATGATAAAAAAATTATTAGACAAGTTTTTTAAAACAAATGATGTGTTTTTTATAGGTAGTACAGATATATTACCACCTCCATTATTAAAAAATATAGAAGAAGATTTGGTTAAGAAAAGTAATAATGGAGATTTAAATGCAAGAAATATATTAATTGAGCATAATTTGAGATTAGTAGTTTTTTTAGCTAAAAAATATGATAATACAATATATGATTTAGAAGATTTGGTGAGTATTGGTTCTATTGGATTAATAAAAGGTATATGCACATATAAACTTGATAAAAACATTAAATTAGCAACCTATGCATCAAGATGTATAGATAATGAGATATTAATGTTTTTAAGAAAAAACAAGAAAAAAAATACTGAAGTAAGTTTCGAAGATGCCGTTAATTATGATTCTGAAGGAAATGAACTTCATTTTGAAGATATATTTGGAACTGAAGAAAATATTATTGAAAAAGAAATTGAAGATAAATATGATAAAAGAATATTAAGTGAGGAAATATTGAAGTTAGATGATAGGGATAAGGAGATAATATTTTTAAGATATGGACTTGGAGGAAGAGAAGAATTAACGCAAAAAGAAGTTGCTGATAAATTATGTATTTCGCAATCATATATATCTAGAATTGAAAAAAAAGTTATTAAAAGATTAAAAGCACTTATGAAATTATAATAAAGTGTTTTTTTTATGTTATTTTACTTGTATTTTTAAACTGTTATATGTTAAAATTGATATATACTAATGTATGTAGGAGGATTTTGATATGTCAGATGATTATGATGATTATAATTATGAAGATGGAGACATAGAAAAGAAAGCGGTTACTAAAAAGAGAATAATAATCGTTACTCTTTTGATTGTTGCAATAATTTTAGTTATAGTCTTATTGAAAAGTTGTGGAACCGGGGGAAAAGATAAAGGAGACGATACAACAAATACTTTCGATTATGAAAAGACATTATTAGATGCTGGTAAAAAATATTATGAGTATAATGAACATAAAATGCCATCATCTATTGGTGAATGTACTTCTGTTGATTTAGATACTTTAGGAAATCAATATGGGTTGGTAAATGTAAAAGATTTTGAAAAATGTGATAATACAAATACTTTAGTTAACGTTTGTATGCTTGAAGATGGATCATTTCAATGGACACCATGGTTGTCATGTACAGATAAAGATTCAAATAGTGAATATGATACAGAAAAAGAAGGAACTGCTAAAGATTTAGTTGAAGATGAATCATATGTATCATTTATGTTTTTACCTCAAGTACTTAAAGAGGGTACTGAAAATTTAGGAAAAGAAGAAGAATATTGGAAAACTGAAATACCTTATTCTACATATAAAACAGTTTCTTCAATTACTTATTATAGTTATAAAGATCAAATGTGGATTTGGAATACAATTAGTAAAACATATTATTCTAGAACAGGTGATAAAACTAATGCTAATGAAGTAGCTGATTATTACACTTCTTCACCAAATTCTAAATATAATTTATCGGATAGTAAAGCTACTGCATATAAGTGGTACACAGAAGAAAGCACTAAAAAAGAATATTATATGTCAAATGGTGCTAAAGCATGGAGTATGACAGCTCCTGAAGGATATCCATATAAAGGAACAGATTCTTCAGATGCAAAAATAGTTGATGTATATAGAACTAGAACAATAACTGAAAATAAGAACGCATTATATTACTACAGATGTAAAACTAGTTCTTCTTCAGATGTTTATGTTGATCAACAAGTACCTTGTAGTAATAGTGAAGGAAAGAATACTCAAAATCCTGCTTATACATTTACTGCTAAAACTTTTTGGAACTGTCCTGCAGGAAGTTATGCTGAATCTACTACAATTACTGAAGGAACTTTATGTCATGTTTATAGCGAATGGTCTAAAGTTACTACCACATCATGTGGAGCTAATAGTATTCTTTGTCAACATGGAACTGCAACATTCTATGCTTGGTATAGATTAGTTGGTGATGGAAAAAGAACATATTATCCATCAGGAAGTTCAACTGCTTCTGGTGAAAATGTATATTATGTAAATTCACCAGTTAATGGTGCAATAAAGGATACTTCAACTGCGGCTGCAGCATACAAATGGTATTTTAAGACTGAAGGACAAACTTCTACTTATTTATCAGCATCTCCTGGAGATGGAGCTACAAAAACAGAAGATACAAAATATTCTGATTGGTCAGAATGGTCAGCAACAAAACCTGCTTCTCAATCATATAGAACAATTCAATCAAAGATAAAGATTAAGTTACGTCAGATACTTGGAACAACTGATGATGATTGGTCAGATTTAAGCGATGACTATTTAACAGAAGAAGAATTAATAGGAGCTTTTGTTAAAGCTGGATATGAAGTAGAAAGCTTAACTGATATAACTAATAATGGAACAATAAGATATAAAGTTAAAATGTATATAAGAAATAAGAAGGAGGCTACAACTAATGAATAAGGAACAAATATTAATATCTTTACAAGAAATTAGAAAACAATTACCAGTTGACTTAATAAGAATGGATTATTCTCAAGAAGTTGCTGACAGACTAGCTAATCGACTAGTTGCAGAAGAAGAAAATTTAAGAAAGATGACAACGGCAGATACGGTTAAAGATGATTTGCCCGAAGCAATTAAAGTTTTAAAAAGTAAATTAGAAGATGCTGCTGATGAATTAGAAAATGCTAGAAATGTGCTAAATAACAATCGAGCAGAAAAAGCTCAATCTGAAGCTGCAAGTAAAGAATATGCTTTTAAAGTTGAACGTGCAAAAAAGAGACTTCCTTTAATGAGAACTGAAGAAGAAAGAAAAAAACTTGAACAAGAAATAGCTAATTATCAAAGTACAAAAGAATCAAACGATGAATGGGCTAAAGAAAGTGAAAGAGATATTAGTGAAACCGAAGCATATGTTATAGAATGTGAAGAAAAATATAGAGCTTTAGAAGTTGAACTTGATAATGAAACTAAAAAACAAATAGAAGTAGAACAAGAAGAACATAGGGGAAGAATAAACGACACTAAGAGAAATATTACTGATTTGAGAAGAAAAGCTGGATTTCTTACAACTGATATTATTAAAACAATTGATGATTTAATTACTGACTATGAATCAGGTGTAGCAAATGAAAGAGAAGTAAATTATAGAATGGGTCAAATAAGAGAAGCTTTACTTGGCAATTCGTTTATTTCTAGTATGGAAGAAGAAGAAACAAGCATTATTCAAGATCAAATTGATGGTTATGACTTAAAAATAAGAGAGTTAGAAACTAAAGTAAGTGATGGAACATTTGAAAGAGAACATCAGGCAAAAATGGATGAAATCAAGAGTAGTGTTAGAAATAAGAGACGTAATTTAAATGCACAAAGAAGTAGATATAATGCAAATTTATATAGAATTTCTTCATTAACAGAAGAATTAAATGAATTAGCAGTTGATAGTCCAAGACGTGTTGAGATAGAAAAAGAAATCAGTTCGATTAGTAAACGTAATGCTGGTATTGCATCAAGAATGGAAGAGCGTCAAGGCGTTATAAATGGTCTTATTGAAGAGTTTGCTGTGTTAGAAAGTGAAAAATTAGATCATAGTGATGAGTTAGAAAAGCTTAAAGAAGAAAAGGAAGCAGCAGAATATCGTCTTAAAATGCGTGAATTATCAATTATTGATAAAATAAATACATTATTAATAGGTACCGGAAGTAAAATAGAAGATTTGAGTGAAAAGAAGGATGATGTTGCTGTTCCTGTTATCGATAAGTCTGAAATTGAAGACCTTGGAAAAAGACCAGCTGAAGATGTTATAGAGAAAAAGGATGATTTTATTCTTACTGATGAAGAAAGACGTGAACTTGGAGAAGAACCAGAATTAAAACCGGTAGATAAAGATAAAGTTGCACCTGGCCCAGTTTTTCCAATTCCAACTCCTAAAACCTCTGCTGGGGCTCCTGTAGGTACATCAACAAGTACTCCTCCTGCATCTACTACGGAAGATAAAGGCAAGAGTAGAATAGTAAGTACAAAACCTGCTAAAAAGTCATTAAAAGAGAAACTAAAGAAAAAGTTTCCTAAAATTGCAGCCTTCATAGCAGCGGCATTATTGTTATTTGGTGCTGGATATGGAGTTGCTAAGAACACTCAACCTCAAATATCATCTGATCCCACTGGTATATATGAACAACTACCAGATGGCGATCAAGCTTTATTAGATGGATATGTTTTAGGAGCAACTGAAGAAAATATGCAAGCAATGAAAGATTTACTTGCTAAATGTAAGGCAATAGATGGTACATTATACATGCCTGAAACATATGATCCTATGATGGATCAAGTAGATCATATTGAAAATGAATTAGATGCTTTAGGCGGTCAAATGGGTGATGAAGATTGCATTAGGGAGACAAAAATATTACAAGATTTATATGATGCGTTAGTTAAAATTCAACAAAAAGATGATTCAGTAACACCAGTAGGACCTGGTACATCAACACCAGATGATCCAACAAATCCTGATAAGCCTGTAACTCCAGATGATCCAACAAATCCTGATAAACCTGTTACTCCAGATGATCCAACAAATCCCGATAAACCTGTAGTTGATCCTGAAGAGGAACATAAGAATGATCCGGATACAATATATTTAGCTCCTGGGGATGTTGCCGGAAGAGAATCAGAAGGTACAACAGCTGATTACGACGGAAATCAGTATGAAAATGGTGAACAAACTGGAAAAACTGATCTTGATCATACAGATGGTGGATACGCAGTAGTTGACGTAGATAAAGATATTGCTGATGCTTCCGAAGAAAAAGTAGTTGAAACTCCAACTGGATTTGAAACAACAGATACTTCAGACTTATCTGAAGGTGAAAAAGAAAATTTGGATTCAGCTGTTGAAGAAGCACTATCAGATCCTGGAATAAGTGACAGTATAGATTGGGATAAGGCTTTCTTTGATGATGGTCAATCACATGTACCTGGTTTATAGGTTATAAGGAGAAAAGAATGGAAAATTTAACAGATCAAATAATTAGTTTAGAAAACGGAAAGAAATATTATGTGTTTCGTCAAGCTTTGTATAAAGGAGTAACTTACTATTTAGCTATTGAAACAACTGAAGATGAAGAAGACTTTACAGATAATATAGCATTTTTAGAAAGAATTGAAGAAGATGACAAGTCATATTTACAAAAAGTAACAGATCAAAAAGTGATTCAAACGCTAGCTAAAAATATTAAAATTGAAGAATAGTTTATCTATTCTTTTTTTATGAATAAAAATTTAAATATTCTTTCAATACTTATTGAAAGGAATATTATGTCAAAAAATAAAGTGGATATTGTAGGAATAGATACTAAGAAATTACTTAGATTGAATGAAGAAGAAATGGTAAACTTATTTAAATCATTTCAAAATGGTAATAAAAATTCTAAAGATAAATTAGTTGAAGGAAATCTTAGATTGGTTTTAAGTATCTTAAAAAGATATCAGAATAAAGTTGATAATATGGATGATTTATTTCAAATAGGTTGTGTTGGACTAATAAAAGCTATAGATAACTTTGATTTATCTTTTAATGTTAAATTTAGCACATATGCTGTATTTATGATAGAAGGAGAAATTAAAAGATATATAAGAGATAGTAATCAAGTTAGAATTTCAAGAAGTATTAGAGAACTAGCATATTCTATTATTAACTATAAAGAAGAATTTTTAAATAATTTTTCTAGATATCCTACTAATGATGAAATATGTTTGGATTTGAAAATTACTCCTTATGATTTATCATCTGCTTTACAATGTCTTATTGAACCTATATCAATATTTGAACCTATATATAATGATGGTGGAGATACAATATATTTACTTGATCAAATTGAAGATAAAAAAAATATTAGTATTGATGAATCTATATCATTAAAAAAAGCTATTGAAAATTTATCTGATAAAGAAAGAGATATAATAATTAAAAGATATTTTTTAGGAGTATCTCAGACTGAAATAGCTTCTATATTAGGAATTAGTCAAGCTCAAGTATCAAGGCTTGAAAATTCAGCGCTAAATAATGTTAGAAAATTAATAAGATAACATTTAAATCATATAATTTAATATGAAACTATCAGAATTACAAAAAAAAGATATTATTAATATAAAAGATGGTAAAAAAATAGGAAGAATCATAGATGTCGAGTTTGATGTAACAAATGGATATATGATTCATTTTCTTATTGAACGATATAGTATTATTAGAAATATATTTAATACTAATGAAGACGTATATGTAAAATTTACACAAATCAAAAAATTAGGAGAAGATGTAATATTGATAGATATATCATGATTTTTATGATAAAATATTTATTATGAAAAAGAAAAATATAATTGTTGTTTTATGTATTATATTATTAATTATTTTTGATCAAATAATTAAATTTTTAATTGTAAATAATTTATATAATAATGATATTATAATAATAAATAATTTCTTAAAATTAACTTATATTACAAATACGGGCGCAGCTTTAGGAATACTAAATAATAACATAATGTTTTTAATAATAATAAGTATATTATTAATATGGTATCTTATTAAAGAAATAAATAAGGAAAATATTAATACGAATAATACAATATCGTTATCATTAATACTTAGTGGAGCTTTAGGGAATTTAATTGACAGAATATTTAGAGGCTATGTTGTAGATTATATTTCATTTACTTTATTTAATAAAGAAATGCCTATATTTAATTTAGCGGATATATTAATAACATTTGGTATAATTATATTGTTATATATAGTAGTAAAAGAAGGAAAAAATGATAAAAAAAGTGAATAGTGAAAATGTTGGTATAAGATTAGATAAATACCTAGTTAATGAACTTTCAGAGAGCAGAAATCTTATCTTAAAAAATATTAAAAATGAAAACATATTGGTAAATAATAACGTTACTAAAGGTGGATATATTTTGAAACAAAATGATGAAATATTCATTGGAAATTTAAAAATAGATACAAGTGTAAAAAGTGAAAACATACCATTAGATATTTATTATGAAGATGATGATATATTAGTAGTAAACAAGCCTAGTGGAATGGTTGTTCATCCTGGAAATGGAAACTATTCACATACTTTGGTAAATGCTTTAAAAGGCTATACAGATGAATTAAGTGATGAAGCTGGCGATATTAGATGTGGTATAGTTCATAGAATAGATAAGGATACATCAGGAATACTATTAATTGCTAAAACAAATGAATCACATAGAATATTAAGTGATTGTTTTAAAAATAAAACTATTAAAAGAAGATATATTGCTTTAGTATATGGAATAATAGATGCTAATAATGGTAAAATTGATGCTCCCATAGGAAGAAGTAAAACAGATAGAAAAAAAATGTGTGTTACTGATGAAAATTCAAAAAAAGCAATAACTAATTTTAAAGTATTAGAAAGATATTCTAATTCAACGTTATTAGAATTATCATTAGAAACGGGAAGGACGCATCAAATAAGAGTACATTTAGAATATATAGGACACCCTGTAGTAAACGATCCGGTATATGGTCATAAGAAATTAATAAATGATTATGGTCAAATGCTACACGCGGCATATTTAGGATTCTATCATCCGATAAAACACAAGTGGTTAGAATTTAATGCACCTATCCCTAAAGAATTTAATGAGATATTAGATATGTTTAAAAATTCATAAAATATATACTAGTAATTAATATCAAAGCATATGTATTGTATATTATATAAGGTATAATATAATAAGATGCTTTTTTATTTATTTTTTTAGTTTCAATAAACAAAAATATAGAAGTAAGAAATATTATTACAGTAATAATAAATCCTAGAAATGGACTCATTAAATAAAAGAAAAAATACATAAATAATTGGTTAGCAAAATAATTAGTAAGAAGAATATAAATATAATCATATTTTTTTAATATATTATATTGCTTAACAATCATTGTAATACTAATACTAATAAGAATATAAATAATAAACCATATAATACTAATATACTTTCCATCTAATGTGAAACTTGGTAAATTTAGTAAACTATAATAATCATTATTAACTCTAAAAATCAGTCCACTTATTAACCATAGTAGTAGTATAATAATAAATATTATAAAAGTTTTAAAATACTTTTTGATAAAATCACCTCTTTACTAATAATATGAAAAATAGTAAAATAATATTATCCATGAAAGGAAAATAATATGAATATTAAAATAAATAAAAAAGATGATACAATTTTGAAAATATTGCATTTCTTTATAACAGAAGAAGAATATAAACCTGTCATTATAAATGGGTTGCAAAATGAGATATGGCTTGAAAATATGGAAAAAGATCTTAAACTAATAAGAATAAATATAAATTATATTCACAATAATGAACAATTAAATAATGATACATATAAAGCTATTAATATTATGAAAAGTATTAAGAAAAACACTTTATCATTTAAGATGACTATGTTAAATCTATTATTAGATACAGGAGATACTGTTAAAGTAGAAGATAATATTAAAAATATAGAAACTATTAAAATAGGCAAGATAGGTGATTTTAAAAGAAATAAATTTATAAATGAGTTCTTTCCTAATATTAAAAATACTGAATTAAGTGATAAATCTAATCCAACAGAGTTTTTTAAATTAACAGAAGATATGAATAAAACCACACTTAAGAATGAAAAGAAATTATCTAAGATATTTAGCCCAAAGAAGCCTATCGGAAGTTATGTATTAATTGCTATTAATGTATTAATGTTTATTGTTTGCTTGTTTTCTTCATCAACATTAACAACATCTTTAGCAAATAATTATATTTTTGTTCAAAATGGAGAATGGTATAGAATATTTACATGTATGTTTATGCATGCAGGAATAATGCATTTAGCATTTAATATGTATGCTTTATTTGTATTAGGACCTCAAGTGGAAAGATATTATGGAACTAAAAAATTTATATTTATATATTTAATAAGTGGTTTACTTGGAAGTCTATTTTCATGCGTATTTATGAGCGCTAATAGTTATTCTGTAGGTGCATCAGGAGCAATATTTGGATTATTAGGAAGTATAGGATACTTTACATATAATTATAGAGCATCTTTACAAGGATTACTTAGAAGTCCAATTATACCAGTTATATTAATGAATCTATTAATAGGATTTATAACTCCTGGAATAGATATTTCAGCACACATAGGAGGATTAATCGGTGGAATTCTTGCTTCAATGGCTATAGGGTTAGGAGATAAACATAGAAAAGGAGATGAAATAAACGGAATAATAGTATTGATATTAATGAGTATTGCTATGGTTTATTTCATTACTATTAAATGATAAAAGGATATAAATCATTTAGAAAAGAATTAATTAATCAAATAGATGAACAATTAGAAGAAGGAAAAACATATAGATTAGAACGTGATATTACATGGAATAAATGTGGATATCACTTTTGTAGTAGTCCAGAAGATACTTTAAGATATATGAGAGAATATGATGAAGAAACTATAGTTGCTGAAGTTCATTCAAATGGAAAGGTACATACATATGATGATGAATATAATGGATATTATAATATGTTTGTATCTGATGAAATAACTATAGATAGAGTATTATCAAGAGAAGAATTATTTAATTTAATAATTAACCATGGAGAAAATTCAATACTGAAAATGATTCAAAATTATATACTAACTCAAGCTGAAATAAATTCTTTGTCAAATAGAAGTATCAGGATAAATCAAGCATTATTATATTATCAATTAGGGGATAACACTGTATATAGAAGATTATTACATTAAAAAAACATCATTTATAAATGATGTTTTATATTTTTCTATAAAGTCCAATTGCTTTTCCAAGAATAGTAACATTATTAAGAATTATTGGAGACATTGTACTATTTTCAGGCTGTAGTCTAATGTGATTATTTTCTTTAAAAAATCTTTTTAATGTAACTTCATTATCATCAGTCATAGCAACAACAATTTCGCCATTATTAGCATCTTTCTTTCTTTCAACTATAACTATATCTTCATTATATATGCCAGCATCTATCATGCTTTCACCTTTAACAAGTAATGTAAATATATCTTTATTCTTAGGAGCCAAAGAAGAAGGTAAACTGAAATATTCATCAGGATTTTCAATAGCTTCAATAGGGTTACCAGCAGCAATTCTTCCAAGTAAAGGTACAAATAATACATCTTTATTTTTATCATCATATTCATTAGGAACTTTGAGTTCAATAGTTCTAAATTTATTCTCTGATTGACTAATATATCCCTTTTTCATTAAATTCTTTAAATGAACAAACATAGTAGCAGTACTACTCAAATTACATATAGAACATAATTCCCTAATAGTAGGTGCAAAACCTTTTTTAGCAATAAATTTTTTAATTTCAGTTAATATACTATCTTGTTTATTAGTAAGAGACTCCATAACATCACTTCCTTAATTACATATTAACACACAAACACATTTTTGTAAATATATAAAAGATAATAGAAAACTAAAAATAAAACATAATATGATTTTATTATTAATATAGAAGTATCAATGAAACATGATAAAATAGTGTTTTAAATGTAATTAGTATTTGTATTCTTATTAAATGTAATTAACGCATATTTTTATAATAATATTAATAGAATTAAAAGTATTATTAGTAAAGTTATTAAATATTATGATGTAATTATGTTGTTATATGTTAGTGTTTAATCTTTTTTAAAAAAGGGGTTTACAAATAGTAAAAAGTATTGTATAATCAATATCGTTGAAGTGACCAAAGACAGTAAGTGTCAAAATAAATCTTACCGAGGAAGCAAATTATTCATTAGAATATAAGTTTCCTTTTGGAAACTTTTTAAATAGTTCAAAAGGAGGACGATATGGCAAGTAAAGAGATTCTTAAACAAAAAGAAGCTGTTGTTAGTGAAATAACTAATAAGTTAGACTCATCTAAGACTTTTCTTCTTCTTAATTATCAAGGACTTTCTGTTGGAGAGTTAGCAGAATTAAGAAAGAGTTTAAGAGAAACTGGATCTGATATGAAAGTTTATAAAAATACTCTTATGAATTTAGCAATAAAGAACAAGAATATTGAATTAAATAATTTCATGGAAGGCCCAAATGCTTATGTTTTTTCAGAATCAATTATTGAGCCAATTAAAGTTGTTAGTAAGTTTGCTAAAAATCATCCAGCACTTGAAATAAGAGTTGGATATATTGATGGTAGTATTGCTGATACTAAAATCATTAATGATTATGCATCTATTCCAAGTATGGAAGGATTACTTACAATGTTTGCTGGTGGTTTAATTGAACATGTTAAAAATCTAAGCATAGGATTAAATTTATATGCTGAAAAGTTAGAAGAAGGAGGAAATAACTAATGGCAAAAATTGCAAACAAAGATATTATCGAAGCTTTAAAAGAAAAAACTATTCTTGAAGTTAAAGAATTAGTTGATATGATGAAAGAGGAATTTGGTGTTGATCCATCTGCTGTAGCTGTTGCTGCTGCTCCAGCTGCTGCTGAAAGTGAAGACGCTGGTGCTTCTACTAAAACAGTTGTATTAAAATCAGCTGGTACTCAAAAATTACAAGTAATTAAATTAATTAGAGAAGTTACTGGTCTTGGATTAAAAGAAGCTAAAGATATCGCTGATGCTGGTGGAAACATTAAAGAAGGAATTCCTGCTAGTGAAGCTGAAGAATTAAAAGCTAAATTAGAAGAAGTTGGCGCTACTGTTGAATTAGCATAACTTGTAAATAAGCCTTAATTTAGATTAAGGCTTTTTTGCCTATATAAGAAGTATATTTTTGAAAAGGAGAATTATATGAGTCATTACTTTGAAAATGATAATAACTTAAAGAGTGAAGTTAGAGAATTAAGTTATAAATATGATTCTTCTTTTTTCATATTTTATAGTGATAATGGAGTATTCAGTAAGAAAGGAATTGATTACGGGAGTAGATTATTGCTAGAAACTTATTTAAAAAATGATAAAGATAGTAAGGATGTTTTAGATGTAGGGTGTGGATATGGCTTTTTAGGTATAATGATTGGTTTAATTAATAAAGCAAATGTAGATATGATCGATGTTAATAAAAGAGCTGTACATCTTACTAATAGAAATATTAAAAGATATAAAGATTTTAAAGGACATGCATTTATTAGTGATGCATATGAAAATGTTACTAAGAAATATGACGTAGTTATTACAAACCCACCGATTAGGGTTGGAAAAGATAAACTGCTAGAAATATTATTTGGTGCTTGTGAACATTTAAAAGAAAATGGAACCTTATATTTTGTAATTCGAAAAGATCAGGGTGCTCTATCTATTAAAAAGATTCTTGAAGAGTCTAAAAAAGTAGAGTTACTTGAAAAAGATAAAGGATTCTTTATATATAGTGTAAAGAATATATAAAAACATAATATTTTAATTAAAAAATTCTTGACTTATTGCATTATTGTATGATAATATTTTATATTGCAGTACATTTGTTTTATTATTAAAATTTGTG
>CAZJEW010000025.1:0-16859 GCA_964545285.1 uncultured Clostridium sp. | reverse complement strand
ATATGGCTTATATAAAATATAAAGAACTTACAAAGTACTTTGACTTCTCTAGATATATTGAAACTAAAGACTTACCTCAGTATACTCTAGACTATGTTTATGAAGATGAAGAAGTATTAGTGGCATACAAAACTTTTAGAGATTATGGTTTATTTACAACAAAAAAAATAGTGCTATTTGATAATGCATTATCTATAAGACCATTTAAAAATATTTATACAATTCCATATAATACGATATCATCTTGTGCAATAGTATATAAAACAACTAAAGTTGAATTGAAATTTGATTTAGAAAGTGGTTATCAATTAAGACTTATCTTTGTTAATATGAAAATAGTTGATAAAGTGAGAATTAGATTATTGTACTCTTGTATATGTAGAATCATATGTGGTCAAAAGTTATCTTCAAGTGTAATTGATACTCTTGTGGAAAATAAAATAGTTATTAAGGAGGATTAAAATGGCTAAGAAAGAAAAAGATTTAGAAGAAAAAACTAAAACAGAAAAGGATGAAACTCTTGAAGATAAGCAATTATCTGAAAAAGAATTAAGAAAGATGTATGGTGGTAAAAGTACATTTCAAAAAGTTATGAATGTAATTCTATGGATTATATTAATAGCATGGATGATTATTGTTCTTATTGATTTCTATAATGTTAATAAGAAAACTGATCCTATGTTCTGTATTAGTGAAAATACTGAAAAATATGATGATGGTGAAGTTTATTCATGTCTAGGTCTTGGATATAAAGTTTATCGTTATGAAAGATCTTGTTTTACTGCTATTGAATTTGGACCATTCTGGAGCAAAGATAGATCATTAGAAGAAGATTCTTGCAAATAAAATTAATAAAATATAGATATTATAAAGTATCTATATTTTTTATTTGAAATAGTTAATATTTCTTTTTTTTTACAATTATTTATAGTATAATAAATATATAAAATAGGTGTGATATGAATAAGAATGGTTTTACATTAATTGAATTATTATTTGTTATTGTTATTGTTGCTGCTGTGACTGCCAGTTCAACTATTGTTTTTAATCAAGTTACTTCAAATACTCAAGCTGACGATTTAAAAAATATTTATAGTTCTATTGAGAGAGCGGGAAAATTATATGTTGATTTAAATGAATCATATAATAACATATTAATTGAAAAAGGATATGTTACAATAAGTATCATTACTTTACAATCTTCTAATTCTATTTCTAATAAATTAGTTAACCCAATTACTAATGAAAAAATACCTTCATATTATGTTGTAAAAGTATTTATCAAAGACGATGCTACGTTAGGTAGATATGTTGATACATGTATTATTGGTTCTGATTCTTCAGGACAAATATGCATTGATGATACTGGCTCATCAACTATTTGTAATAATTGTAGTTAAGATTGTATTGCAAACAAATGTGTGTTATAATTTAAATCATGAAATATTGATTTTTTTTATACATTGTGTATAATAAGTATGTTTTTTGAGGAAAATAATAGTGAGGTAATCATGAATGATAAAATTATAATTAAAAATGCAAGAGAAAATAATCTAAAAGGATTTGATATAGAACTGCCTAAAAATAAATTAATTGTTATGACTGGTGTTTCTGGAAGTGGTAAAAGTTCATTAGCTTTTGATACAATATTTGCCGAAGGTCAAAGAAGATATGTTGAAAGTTTAAGTTCTTATGCTAGACAATTTTTGGGTAATATGCACAAACCTGATGTTGATTCTATAGAAGGGTTAAGCCCTAGTATTTCTATTGATCAAAAATCTACTAATAAAAATCCTAGAAGTACTGTTGGTACTATTACTGAAATATATGATTATCTGAGACTTTTATATGCACGTATTGGTATTCCATTTTGCCCTAAACATAATATTCCTGTAACTGAACAAAGCATAGAAGAAATGACTAATAGAGTTATGGAGTATGAAGAAGGTACTAAAATAGAAATAATGGCTCCTATTATTAGAGGTGAAAAGGGTACTCATAAAGATATTATTGATTCTTTAATTAAAGATGGTTATGTAAGAGCTAGAATAGATAATAATATTCTTGAATTAAACGATACTATTTCTCTAGAAAAGAATATTAAACATGAAATTGATGTCATAATCGATAGAATGGTTGTTAAAGGTACTTCTAGAGGAAGAATCTTTGAAAGTATTGAAATTGCGTCTAAAATAGCTTCTGGTAAAGTATTAATTAGTATAATTGGTGATAAAGAATTATTAATGAGTGAAAATTATTCATGTCCTTATTGTAATTTTAGTATTAGTGAATTAGAACCTAGATTATTTTCTTTTAATAGTCCATATGGTGCTTGTCCTGAATGTAAAGGATTAGGTGTTAAATTACATATAGATGTTGATTTATTAATACCTAATAGAGATTTATCTATTATGAATGGAGCTGTTGCTTCTTTTCAAAGTGGAGAAACATTAAATATCTATTATAAGAAACTTGATAGTGTTGCTAAATACTATAATATTGATTTATATAAACCAGTTAAAAGTTTGACAAAAGAAGAACTTGATATTATTTTATATGGTTCTAAAGAAAAACTTAATTTTGTAACTGAATCTAGAAGTGGTAATATATCAAAAAGTTATGATTATTTTGAAGGAATTATTTCGAATTTAGAAAGAAGATATATGGAAACAACTTCTTCAATGATAAGGGAATGGATAGAAAAATATATGACAGAACTTCCTTGTCCTTCATGTAATAAATCTAGATTAAAAGAAGAAGCACTAAGTGTAAAAATTAATAAAAAAAATATATACGAAGTTACTTGTTTAAGTATCAAGGATTTATATGATTTTATTAGTAATTTAGAATTAAACAAAGAACAATATGAAATATCTTTTCTTATTATAAAAGAAATTAAAGATAGATTGAATTTTTTGAAAAATGTTGGTCTTGAATATTTAACTCTTAATAGAGAAGCAGCTACATTATCAGGTGGTGAAGCTCAAAGAATACGACTTGCTACTCAAATTGGCAGTAGGCTTTCAGGTATTCTTTATGTTTTAGATGAACCATCTATCGGTCTTCATCAAAGAGATAATATGAAATTAATTAATTCATTAAAAGAAATGAGAGATTTAGGTAATACATTAATAGTTGTAGAACATGATACTGATACTATGCTTAATGCTGATTATTTAGTAGATATAGGCCCTAAAGCAGGTGATGAAGGTGGATATATTGTAGCTAAAGGAACACCTAAAGAAGTAATGAGCAACAAAGATTCAATAACTGGAAGGTATTTAAGTGGAAAAGAATGCATAGAAATACCTAAGAAGAGAAGAAAAGGAAATGGAAAGAAAATCAAAATAATTGGTTGCAAAGAAAACAATTTAAAAAATATTAATGTAGAATTTCCTTTAGGTAAATTTATATGCGTTACTGGCGTATCTGGAAGTGGAAAAAGCTCACTTGTTAATGAAATATTATTTAAAGTATTAAGTAATAAAATAAATAGATCAAGAGTTAAACCTGGAAATTATAAATCAATTTCTGGTGTGGATTTTTTAGATAAAGTTGTAAATATTACACAGGATCCAATAGGTAGAACTCCAAGAAGCAATCCATCTACTTATGTTGGTGTATTTGATTCAATTAGAGAAGTATTCGCTGAAACTAAAGAATCAAAAATAAGAGGATATGATAAAAGTAGATTTAGTTTTAATGTTAAAGGTGGTAGATGTGAAGCTTGTTGTGGAGATGGAGTTAAAAAAATCGAAATGCATTTTTTACCTGATGTATATGTACCATGTGATGTATGTAATGCTAAAAGATACAACAATGAAACTCTTAAAGTAAAATTTAAAGGATTGGATATATCTCAAGTTTTAGATTTGAGAGTAAGTGAAGCATTAAAAATATTTGAGAATGTTCCTAAAGTGTATAAAGCATTAAAAACAATGGATGAAGTTGGTCTTGGATATGTAAAGCTTGGTCAAAGTGCAATAACTTTATCAGGAGGAGAAGCTTCAAGAGTAAAACTTGCTAAAGAATTGCAAAAAAAACCAACTGGAAAAAGTGTATTTATATTAGATGAACCGTCTACTGGTCTTCATCAAGATGATATTAAAAAACTTTTAATAATATTAAATAGAATTGTTGATAACGGCGATACAGTAGTTGTTATTGAACATAATTTGGATATTATTAAAGTTGCAGACTATATTATAGATTTAGGACCAGAAGGTGGAGACGGTGGAGGTACTATTGTAGCAACTGGAACACCAGAAGATATAATTAAAAACAAAAATTCTTATACAGGCGAATACTTAAAAGAAATATTAAAATAATGATTATTCATTATTTTTTCTTGTTCTAAAAATATAGATATGTTATTATAATTATAGGGGGAACATATGAAAAATAATAATAGATATGAAAATGTTTTTAAGTTCTATAATAAGGTAAATAATTTGAAATATTTAATTTATGATCATAAAAGTAATGAATCTTATGCTGACCACATATTTGGTAGCATGATTTTAGCAACTGCATTTAATTCGGAATTTAATGTTACAGATAATGTTAGTAGAGTATATAGAATGATTGTTTTGTCTTGTATAAATAATTCTGGTGTTTCTAATATAAGATATAATGAATTAATTTCAGAATTAAATCAAAGTATTTCTAATGATTCAATTATCGTAATGAAATTTAGAGAACTAGAATCTAGATTAAATAGTTTATTATATGAAAAAGGTGAATATTTAACAATAGAAGAATTATTTACTGAAGCATTAAATAATAAAATATTTATTCCGAGGAATCAAGAAGAGTACGAAAAATATCATAGTATTTTCAAATTTTATTATCAAAACAAAACTTTATCACATAAAACTAGGAGTGGTTGGGATAAAACTCACTGGAATATAAATAGTGACAGAATTGAAGATATTCCTGAACATATTGTGGGTACTATTGGTCTTGCAATGGGAATAGATTCAGAATTTGAAAATACTATTGATATGGATAAAGTAATATCTACTTTAGTTGTACATGAAACTGGTGAAATTTTAATTGGAGATATTACACCTTTTGATGGTATTACAAAAGCACAAAAGATGGAAATTGAACATAAAGCAGTTGAAGAAATTGCAAGCATTTTATCAATTAAAGATAGTATTGTTAGTTCATTAGTAGAATTTGATAACGAAGATACAGAGGAAGCTATATTTGCTAATATGTGTGATAAATTAGAAGCAGATATTCAGTCAAAAATATATCAAGAACTAAATATGCATAATTCATTATCTGATCAGGAAAATAATGTTGTATTTAATAGTTCTATAGTACAACAAATGCTTTCAAAAGGAGCTTCAACTCCATTTGATATATGGTATTTATGGGACAAAAGAATATATAAAGATAGTAGTATTTTTAGAGGATTATTATATTACACAAAGAATCATAATATAATTGTAGAATCATCTAATCCATATATGAGAACACTAAATAAAATTTAATATTTTGTATTTACTTATTTATTTGATTGTGTTATAATTATTTTAAGGTGAGTATATGAAAAATAAAATTATATTATTTATTTGTATATTATTTGTTCCAATTGTTATTGATTCTTTAATGTATAATAATTATTATACAACTTTAAATAATGTTAATGAGTATATTAATTACTTCGATAATTATGATATCTATATTGAACAAGGAAATATTCCGTATAAATATGAAAACAATATTTTAGAACAAGATGATAATTTTATAAATGGTAGTTTATTAAATTTAATGGAGTTTATTAATTCTAAGGATACCTCTGGGAATACTTATCTTTTTAATGGAATGAATTATTGGACAATGACTTCTTTATCAGATAAAAAATATATTATAAGTTTTAATCCAGCAAATAAATATGAATTATATGATTTATCGCAGACAGCGACTATTAGACCGTGTGTATATGTTAAAAGTAATATAAATGTAAATGGTATTGGTACTTACTTAGACCCTTGGAAATTTATAACACCAAATTATAGTATTACAATAAATTTAACAAATGCAACTATAAATAATAAGTATACTTTTAATGATGTAATACATTATACTAATGCAAATTATTCCTTAACACCTGATGAATACTATATTTCAGATTCAAATACAATTAGTTGTACTAATTCAATTGGGACAATTAAAAATAATAATTTGACTTTGAATAATATATCTGGTGATGTGGTATGTAATATAGAATACAAACCAAAAACTTTTATTGCAACTCTATCTATAGAAAATGCATCTTTTTCTGATGACTCTAATTCTGTCAGCATTAATGCTAATGCATTACAAGACTTAGATGTTTCATTGGTTCCTAACGAATATTGTGCATATAATTATGTGTCTTGTACTAATGGACAAAAATATAGTTATAATAATAAAACATTTACAATAAAGGGAATAACAGCGGATACTAGTTGTAATATTGTATATCAAGAAATAAAAGAAATATTTCTTTATTCTGAAGATACACAAACTTTTGTAGTTCCAGCAACAGGATATTATACTATTGATGCATATGGAGCTCAAGGTGGAAATAAAAGTTCAACTGTTGTTGGTGGTAATGGAGGACGAATTAAAGTTAAAGTCTATTTAGAAAAGGATACAACTTTGTTATTAGATACCGGAGGTATAGATGGACATAATGGTGGTGGATCTAAAGTCGGAAGCACATCATATGTAGGTGGAGGATCAACTACAATTAAAATTGGTACGAAATATATTTCTATTGCAGGTGGTGGCGGTGGAGCAGGAAATAATAATAGTAATGGAGGACTTGGCGGAATAGACAATAGTAGTTCTGGAAATGGCGGTGAATCTGTTGGCGGAAATTCAGGATTTAATGGAACTAATGGTGGTGGAGGTTCATCTAGTGTTGATTATTCAAAAACCACATGTAATTCATGCCCAAGTGAAACATGTCAAACATGTAGCGAGTCATGCAATTGTACTACTACGTATAAAAATGGTGATTGTCTGAAATATGATCAAACACAAGGTTGTATTGTTGCAGGAGATTGCAAATGTACAAAATATCGTCAAGTGCCTGTTAAAACATGTCAAACATGTAGCAAGTCATGCAACTGTGTAACCACTTATTATGATTGTGAATGTTCTTCAACTGATGTTTTAGGAAAACCAGGATATGGTGGTAAGAATAGCGCAAGTTCTGATACTGAAACTTTAATTCAAGAAAGTGGAAATAACTCAGGAAATGGTTATATCGTTATTTTGTTTAGTGGAGAATAAATGAAAAAAATAGTGTTAATTGTATTTTTAATATTTGTTGTCGGATGTGAATATACGAATCCAAAAGATAATACGAATGAAAACAATTCTGACATAAATAATGTTTGTCTAACTGAAGAAGAACTTGATTTCGCATTGTTTAATTATGCAGTAGAAATATATACATCTAAATCATACAATCAATCACAATATTCAGTATCTAAAGGTGGGTATGTAATATCATTAAAAGACTTAAAAGAAATGTATAAAAAGGATATTAGTATGTTCTGTAATATAAATACTCAAGCTCAATGTGATGTTGATAAAAGTGAAATATTTATCGATAAAGAAAATAAATACAATAATGATTATATAGAGTATCCAATTATTGTATCATTAGAATGCTATTATTAAATAAAGTTATTTACATTATTATAATCAATAATTGAATTATTTTTCGTATTGTGATATTATTAATTTGAAAATTATATGAGGTTTTATTATGGAAACAAAATCATTAACTGAAAGAGAAAGAATAAATACATTAATTAATGGAATTAAAAATAAATTACAATTATCATTAAATGAATTTAATGAATTATGTCTTAAAAAAACTAATTTACAATTAGGACAAGCTAATCCAGAAACTATTAAAGCGGTTATTCATCAATTAGATATTTTGAAAAATAATATTCAAATACTTAAACAGTGCTTGGATTTAATATATAAATGTAGTACATTTGCATCATTATTAGAAGCAAAAAGTAAAATTACTGAAATATTATCAAATTCTATTGATAGATATAATAATAACTTTGCATCATATAGGGATGAATTATTAAATATAACTAAAGAAAGAGCAGAACTATATTCATTTTATTTTGATTTAGAGCATAAAAAAATAGATTTATTGAAATTAATTAATACAAGTATTGATAATATTGTTAGAACAAAGCAAAAAGTAAGTACTCCACCCTTATCGGAACCTATTAAAAGAACTCCTTTAGACTCAAGTGCCCAAAGTTTACCTAAAGCTGAAGGTAAAAAGATTGTAGGCATAAAAGGTGGCCCTCGAGTAACAACAACTAACAGTAAAGACATAAAAAGCAGAATAAGAGCTATAAATACACAAATATATGCATTAAAACTTGAATATGCCAAAATAGATTCTAGCAATACAGTGGAAAAAAACAATATATTAATGAGATTAGAAATTGCTGAAAAAACGAGAATAGATGCTCTAATTCAAATTACAGGAACTACAGAAATTGGATGGTTATTAGACCCTGTAGTATCTGCTGAAGATGCAGCAATTGAGAGATTTAACAATCAAACTATTGAAAAAAACCCTGAACAATTAACAATTGATTCAATTGAAGATAAAATATTAGAATTATATTATAAAATAAATGATTTAAAAATATATGGTGTTAATAGTGTTACTTATACTCAAAGATTAAGTGAAGAAAAAGATGGTACAACTATTTCTTTAGAAAAATATATTGAAGAATTAAGTAATTATAGAGATGCTGTATTTACATCATCATTTGAAAGAATGGATCCAAAAACAAGAGAAATGATTGAATCCTTAAAAGATTTAGAAGGAAAATATAATCTTGAAGGAGGATATTCAGTATTTAGATCTATAGGGGGTAAAATTGATGGAGAAGAAAGAACTAAACTAGTTTATAAAAGAGGATGCGGAGAACTTAAAAAGATTCAAAGAATATTAAGACATAAATTAATGAGTGAATATAGAAGAAAAACTGTTGTTTATATTAAAACTCCAGTATTATCATATGATTCTCTTAAACAAAAAAGAGATGAAGCATATGAAAGATTATACTATAATTTATCAACACCTGTAATTGATCTTTCTTCTATATTTGGTCCAAATTCAGGAAAGGGATTATAATGGAAGATATATTAAATAATTTAAAAACTAATTCATTTGATTTTTTAGTAGATTTAGTAGTTGCAATAATAATACTAATAGTTGGTTTTAAATTAATAAAACTATTAAGTAAATTTCTAAAAAAAGAACATAGGTTTAGTAAAATGGATATTACAGCTAAAGAATTTATAGTTAGTTTAATTACTATAGCATTAAAAGTTGTACTATTTATAATAGCTGCAACTATAGTTGGAATACCAACAACTTCATTTATTACTATAATTGGCTCATCTGCTTTAGCAGTAGGACTTGCTTTGCAAGGAGGATTATCTAATTTAGCTGGTGGAGTGATGATACTTACATTTAAACCATTTAAAATAGGTGATTATATTGAAGCCAATGGTAAAGAAGGAACAGTTAAAAGTATTACTATGTTCTACACTTCATTAACTACTCCTGATAATAAAGTAATTGAATTTCCTAATGGAAATTTATTAAATAGCGAAATAACTAATTATAGTGCTAATACTACAAGAAGAGTGGATATTGAATTAAATACTGCATATAATGTTAAAATCGATAGGGTTAAAAAAGTTGTGAATCAAGTAATTGATAATAATGAATATGTTTTGCAAGATAAAGAGAAAATAATAAGATTAAAAGATCATGCAGATAGTTCTCTTAAGTATGTTTTAAGAGTATGGGTTAAAACTGAAGATTATTGGAATGCATACTTTAGTTTAAAAGAAGAAACTAAAGAAGCATTTGATAAGAATAATATTGAAATACCTTATCCACAGATAGATGTACATAATAAATAGTACATTTTTCTTTTAATGTATTTACTATATTTTACAATTATTATATAATTTATTTAAGGTATTATATATGAATTCATCAAAACAAAAAGCATTATATAAATTGAATAAGAGAATATTAATAGTAATAGGATTAATATTACTTTTTAATATAACAGTATATGTAACATATTCATATTTTAATGTAGTGGTAAGTGGAAATGAGAGCGCAAATAATACAATAGTAAATACAAGTACACTAGAGTTAACATATAACGGAACTCAAAGTGTAGCACTTTTAAATGCATATCCGGGAGGAAGTGTAACAAAAACATTTACAGTAGAGAATACAGGGACATTAGAAGCAGAATATGATATATTATGGTGGAATATAATAAATAGCTTTGCAGATAAAGGAGATTTAGTATATACCCTAACATGTAGTTCATCAAAATCGGGAAAAGAATGTGGAGAGGTAATAGCGCAAACGCAAGTACCTAATACGACAGCATCACAAGAAATAGTAAAATATATAGGAGTAGAGCCAGGAGAAGTACATACATATAGTTTAACAATAACGTTTTTATATAAAGATGAGAGTCAAAATGATAATCAAGGAAAGAGTTTAAGTGCGAACATACAAATAAATGAATATAGTAAGCCAACAATTAATATAGATATACAAGATGGAACAAGTGGATATGGAAATAATGCATTAACATATCCAGTAGGACTAATAACAGCAGATGAAGTAATGTATGCAGGTATAAGAGCAGTAACTTCAAACCAATCAAATTATTTAAATACTGGAAGTAATTATTGGACATCAAGTCCATTCCATTTTGAATCGGGATTAGCTCTTGCATGGCTTGTAAGTACTGGCGATCATTTAGGATATAGTAATATTGGTAATAATTATGGTGCTTTTCCATCAATTTCTCTTACTTCTTCAGCAACTACATTAAGTGGAAATGGTTTAAGTTCATCTCCATATATAATAAAAACAAATTAAATGTGAAATGTATTATTTAATACATTTTTCTTTTAATTTATTTTGAAATATATTATAATGATATTGGTGATGATTATGAGTAAAGGAAAAATATATAAAATAAACAATAATATTAATAAAAACATTAATGATGATAATAAAAAATCAAATTTAATTGAATTTATAGTAGGAATAGTAATATACGCTGTTGTATTAATGATAGCAAGTGCTTTATTTAGAGGAATATATATTGAGAATTTCTTTTATGCATTATTAAGTGCATTAATTTTAAGTCTTTTAAACTATACAATAAAACCATTACTAATATATTGGACTTTGCCACTTACAATTAGTTCTTTGGGAGTACTTTATCCTATAGTAAATATGATTATATTATGGTTATGTAGTATACTTATGGGAGGTAGTTTCCAAGTAGGAGGAATATTGAATTTATTTGTTATATCAATATTTATAAGTATATTAAGAATTATACTCGATAACTTAATTACAAAGAAAGTTGGAAAATAATATGGATGAGTTTGGTGTAGCATTTACCATATTTGGGTATGATATTAAATGGTATAGTATTTTAATAGCGGTAGGTGTATTAATTGCTTATTTTTTAGTATCTAGCGAATCTAAAAGATTTGGTATTAAAAAAGAATTTATATTTAATTTAATGTTTTGGACTATTATAGTAGGAATTATATGTGCTAGAGTATATTATGTAATTTTTAATTGGGATTATTATAGTGTAAATCTAAATGAAATATATAAGATATGGAATGGTGGACTTGCAATACATGGAGCTATACTAGGTGGTTTAATTGTTATAATTGCATATAGTAAAAGATATGGAGCGTTGCCTGGAAGAATTACTGATATGATAGTTCCTGCATTAATATTAGGACAAGCAATTGGAAGATGGGGTAATTTTTTTAATCATGAGGCTTTTGGTTCTTCTGTTACTTATCAAACATTAATAGATATGAAAATAATACCTTCTTTTATAATTGATAATATGTATATAAATGGTGTTTATCATTTACCAATGTTTTATTTTGAATCAATATGGTGTATTATTGGATTCATAATTATGTTATTTTTAAGAAGAAGAAAATATCAAAAATGTGGTCATTTAACAGCATTTTACTTAATATGGTATGGAGTTGGAAGATATTTTATCGAATCATTTAGAACAGATAGTTTAATGTTTGGAAACATCAGAGTAGCACAAATTATTAGTATTTTATTTGTTGTAAGTGGTTTGATATTATCATTTATTCTTAGCCGCAAGCCAAAATTAGATGAACTTTATAATACAAGTGAAATAGAAGATATTAAATATTAGGAGATATGTTATGTATGATGTAATTATTATAGGTAGTGGACCTGCAGGAATGAGTGCTGGGTTGTATGCCAAAAGAAGCGGTCTTAATACGTTAATACTTGAAGGAATGTACCCTGGTGGATTATTAAATAATGTAAGTATAGTTGATAATTATATTGGTATTAAAGGCATTTCTGGGTCTGATTTAGCATCTTTAATGTATGAACATATAAATAGTATAGATGTTAAAATAAACTTTGAAAAAGTACTTAATATTGAATATGGAGATATTATTAAAGTAACAACATCTAAAAATATATATGAAACTAAGGGTATTATAATAGCAATAGGAAGAAAAGCAAAAAAAAGTGGAATACCAAATGAAGATAAATATATAGGTAAAGGTATTAGTTATTGTGCTTTATGTGATGGAAATTTATATAAAAATAAAGATATAGTTGTTCTAGGTGGAGGAAACTCTGCATTTGAAGAATCTGTTTACTTAAGCAAAATAGTTAAAAGTATTAAAATAATTGTAAGAAGCGAAATAAAAGCAGAAAAAGAATTAATTACTGAAGTAAATAACTCAAATAATATTGAAATAATAAAAGGTGTTACGTGTGAAGAAATATTAGGAGACGAAGTAGTAGGTGGAATTAGACTTAATAATGGAGATATTATTAAATGCGATGGAGTATTTATTTATTATGGTTATGAAGCCGAAACAAGTTTTTTAAAGAATTTAAACATTACTGATGATAAAGGATACATTCTAGTAGACCAAACAATGAGAACAAAACTTAAAAACATATATGCATGTGGTGATATAATTAAAAAAGATTTATATCAAATTGTTACAGCAGCTTCAGAAGGAGCAATAGCTGCTACTAGTGCTAGAAAAGATATTAAAAAGTAGGAGATTAAATGAAAGTATTTATAGGTTGTTCATCATATGATACAATAAATCAAAAATATTTGAATGAAGGAACTAAAGTAGCTTCATATTTGTCTAATAATAAATACGATTTATCTTTTGGTGCCTGTAATCATGGTATCATGGGCAAAATTTATAAAGAATTTAAGGATAACAATAGAAATATAGACGCAACATGTACTGAATATTATAAAGATAGTTTAAATGAACTGGATTGTAATAAAATATTAGTTAAAGATACGAATGAACAATTAAAAGAATTTGAAAAATCCGATTTACTTTTATTTTTACCTGGAGGATATGGAACATATTGTGAAATATTTTATATGATAAACTCATTTGTAATAAATGAACACAACAAAAAAATTATTTTATATAATTTAGATGGATACTTTGATGGAATAAAACAATCGCTAGAAAAGATTAAAGAAGAAAAATTTGCATCTATATTTGATTTTATTTATATAGTAAATAATTTTGAAGAATTTAAAGAGTTAATGGAGGATATATGTTAGTATATGGAAAAAATGTAGTAAACGAAATATTAAATAGTAATACTAAAATACATAAAGTATTTCTTGAAAATGATTTTAATGATGAATTAATATTAAATAAAATAGATAAATTGAATCTTAAAAAGTTTCATATGGATAAAAATAAGATAGATAAAATGTGTAATAATAGTACAAATCAAGGAATAGCACTCGATATAGATGAATATAAATATTTAGATTTTGATTCTATAACTAATGATAAAGATTCAAATTTTATTGTAATGTTAGATTCTTTAGAAGATCCACATAATTTTGGTGCTATAATACGTACATGCGAATGTGCTGGAGTAAATTATATAATTATTCCAAATCATAGAAGTGTATCAGTTAACAGTACTGTATATAAAACATCCAGTGGTGCTCTATCAAATATTAAAATTGTTGAAGTAAATAATTTAACACATGCAATTAATAAATTAAAAGATTTAGGATATTGGGTATATGGAGCCGATATGAATGGAAAAGATTACAGAACATTAAAATATGACTCTAAAACATGCCTTATTATTGGAAGCGAAGGAAGAGGTTTAAAGCAAATAGTTTCTTCTTCGTGTGATGAAATAATATCTATTCCGATGAAAGGTAAAATTAATTCTTTAAATGCATCTGTATCAGCTGGCATATTAATATATGAAATATATAAATACAAATAGAGGTTAAAATGAACTATAAAGAATTAAATGATAATGAATTAATATTATTATCATGTGAGAGCAATGAAGAAGCAACAGAATTATTAATAAAAAAATATAAAAACTTAATATTATCTATATTAAATGAATATAAAAAGAAATATAATATATATGGAGTTGAAATAGCTGATCTTTATCAAGAAGGATTAATAGGACTTTTAACAGCTATAGAAACATTTGATAAAAATAAAGATATATTATTTTACACATACGTATCAGTATGTATTAGAACATCTATAATGTCTGCTATAAGAAGAACATTTAGAAATAAAAATAAAATTTTAAATAATTCATACTCATTAGACTTAATGTATGATGATACTAAAACATCATTATATGAAGTGCTTACAGATGAAAATAGTGATCCAAATAATATTCTATTAAAAGAAGAATCAATAAATGAGATAATATTAAATATTACAAAATTATTAAGTAAAAATGAAAAATTAATATTTGATTTAAAACTTAAAGGACTATCAAATCAAGAAATTGCATCATTATTAGATAAAGATAAAAAATATGTTGAAAATACATTATTTAGAATTAAAAATAAATATAAAGATTATAAGAATAAAAGCTTATAATTTTTTTGTATAAATATTGTAAAATAACTAATTAAATCTTTAAAATTTAATATATTTTTATATAATATTAGTAGGAGTAAAAAATGAAACATAAATTAAAAAAATTACTTTTACCACTAATAGTAGCTGTACTACTACTAGTAGTATCAATTGTACTATATAAATTATTGTATAATACAAATGAAGAAGATAATACTGATAAAAAAGTATACAATTTAACAAATAAAGAATTATCATTTACTGAATATGATAGAATAACTCAAGGAAAATATTTTCTTTTATTTGATGGAATAAATTCTTGTTTAATTAATTCAAATGGAAATGTATTAGAAAATTATACTGACGATGTAATAAATATGATTAAATATTTTAATAGTGAAACATATAGTGATTATTATTACATATTAGGTGATGAATTCACATTAAAAAAAGATTCTAAAGTATTAGCAACTATTAAATATAATTCATTAGATTTTGATTTAAGAAAAAGTACCTCTAGTATCTATTTGTTAGATGATAATAATATATTATTATTAAGTAATGTTACAAATAGTTCAACATCAGGTTCAGTTAATGTTACATATGCTTATATATATAATTTTAATCAAGACAAAATATATCCAAAAATAACATCATATAATGGAATAGGCATCGTAAACAATAGTAGTGATTCAGTATTTTTATATATAAAAGATACAAAAGGATATATTGATTTATATTCAGTAAATAATCACAAATTAGTATTTAATAAATATTATCCTAAAGTAGGCAATATGGATTTAGATAACAATACTATATATTCATTATCAAATAAATATATTTATGTTTGTTCAAATACTACCGATGATAATATTTATAGTGGCTGTGGCATAATTGATACAGAAGGCAGTGTAAAAATATCATTAAAATATGACGATAAAACAATATATGATTATAATAATGATTATTATGTAATAGAAAATAATGGATTAAAATATCTTTATGATTATTCAAATATATCTAAATTATCTGAATATGATTATATAATGTTATCTAAAAAATATGTAATAGCATTTAAAGATGAGGTAATGAATATATTTGATTATAATTTTAATAAATTAAAATCTATTGATATCGGATTTAGGGATGTAATAACTTCATCTTCAGAAACTAATAATAAGAATATTGAACTTATTGAAACTAATGATTCAATTATTATAAATACATATGATAATGAAAGCTTAGATAAAAAAGAAGAAGAAAATTCATCATTAATTAAATCATACATTTATAGTGATAATATGTTTGAAACATTTAAAGAAAGAAGACTATATGCATATACAGATATTAATAACGATGTGATAATATATTATAGTCCAGAATATAATGGTAAGAGTATAACTAAAGTGTTTCTTTATAATAAATTATTAGAGGGATATAGAATAATAAAATTTTCTGAAACAAATAGTGGAAAGTTCAAAATAATTAATAAATGTGATGACCTTTCTACAGGATATATTTTAGATAATAATTACTACATTTATAATGCAAATTATGAATCATCAGGAACAAGTTATTCTAATGATTTGGATTATAATAATGCCATATGTAATTCAATTGGAGATTATACTGTAGCTAATACAATTTTATATGATCAATCAAAACAAAAAATTGCTTTTAATCAAATTAAAAACTTTACTATTACTAATGATAATAAGTATTTAATTATTCATGATAATAAAGTTGGAGTTTTTCAATGAAAATAGTGTTTTACTATTTTTTTATTGAAAATAAAAAATATTTATAATATAATAGTATTGAAAGATAGGTAA